>JASHQB010000126.1 GCA_030037775.1 Candidatus Acidiferrales bacterium | reverse complement strand
CGGCCCGCAGACGCCAACGAAGTGACGGAAGCATGGCGCGTCATTTTGCAGCTCGTGCATGAGCCGGCAGCGCTGGTGCTGAGCCGCCAAGCGCTGCCGACGCTCGACCGCTCGAAGTATGCCTCGGCGGCGGGCGTGGCCAAGGGTGCGTACATTCTGGCCGACGCCGAGGGTGGCAAGCCGGAGCTTCTGCTGCTGGCCACCGGGAGCGAAGTTTCCCTTGCCGTGGAGGCGTATGAGCGGCTCAAGACCGAGGGAATTCGCGCGCGCGTGGTGAGCATGCCCTCATGGGAAATTTTCGATCACCAGACCGATGAATATCGCAATAGCGTGCTGCCGCCGGAGGTGACCGCGCGTATTTCCGTCGAGCAAGCGTCCACGATGGGCTGGCAGCGATACGTCGGGCCCCGCGGGCGGACGATTGGGATGCATACCTTTGGAGCGTCCGCACCCCTCAAAGAGCTGCAGAAGAAATTCGGCTTTTTGCCGGAGCGCATTGTGGCCACCGCCAAAGAGCTTCTGGGGAAAGCGAGGTAGACCATGCGAATCGGAATGGGCGCCGATCACGCCGGATACTTGCTGAAGGATCAGCTGGCGCAGATTTTGCGCGACGCCAAGCACGAAGTGACCGACTTCGGGACAAACGGCCCGGCGCCGGTGGATTATCCGGATTTCGCGCAGGCCGTCGGCGAGGCGCTGATCGCCGGGCGCGTCGACCGCGGCATCGTCATCTGCGGCAGCGGCGTGGGCGCTTGCATCGCGGCCAATAAAATTCCGGGCGTCCGCGCGTGCATGTGCCACGATTCGTATTCCGCGCATCAGGGAGTAAACCACGACAATATGAACGTGCTCGTGCTGGGCGCGCGCGTGATCGGTCCGATGTTGGCGCAGGAATTGGTGAATTATTTTCTCGCGGCGAATTATTGGGGTCATGAAAAGGGTCAGGAACGGTTGGAGCGCAGAGTTGAAAAAATAGAAGCTATTGAGCGAAAGTACAGTTTGCCGGCGCGGGCCGCCGGGAAGGAGCATGCGTAATGGGCACGCAAACAGTCGGAAGTCAGGAAAAAACGAAAACCGCAAATCCCCTCAAGGAACTGGCGAAATTCGGGCAGTCCGTATGGCTCGATTACATCCGCAGAAGTTTGCTGACCAGCGGCGAGCTGCAGCGGTTGATTGACGAAGATGGATTGCGCGGCATGACCTCGAATCCCTCGATTTTCGAGAAGGCCATCACCGGCAGCACCGATTACACGGACTTCTTGAAATCGCTCGACGCCCGGCCGGAACTGGACGCCAAGGCGCGCTACGAGCTGCTGGCCATTCGTGACATTCAGGACGCGGCGGACATTCTGCGGCCGGTGTACGAAAAAACGAAACGGCGCGACGGCTACGTGAGCCTGGAAGTTTCCCCGCTGCTCGCGCGAGACACCAACGGCTCCATCGCCGAAGCGCGGCGCTTATGGAAAGCGGTGAATCGCGAGAACCTCATGGTTAAAATCCCCGGAACAGCAGAAGGGCTTCCGGCGATTCAGCAGTTGCTGAGCGAAGGCATCAACATCAATATCACCCTCCTGTTTGCGCAGGAGATGTACGAGAAGGTGGCGCAGGCCTATCTCACCGCGCTCGAAACGCTGGCGAAGAATGGCGGAGACGTCAGCAAGATCGGAAGCGTGGCCAGCTTTTTCGTGAGCCGCATCGACACCTCGGTGGACAAAACCGTGGGCGACCGCCTGAAGACGGCCACGAAGGCGGACGAGCGCGCCATGCTGCAAAGCCTTCTCGGCAAAGTGGCCATCGCCAACGCCAAGATGGCCTACGCGCGCTATCAGGCGATTTTCCAGGGCCCGCGCTGGCAAGCGCTTGCAGCAAAGGGCGCGCATACCCAACGTTTGCTGTGGGCCAGCACCAGCACCAAGAATCCCAATTATCGTGACGTGATGTACGTGGAAGAGCTCATCGGCCAGGACACCGTAAACACCATTCCGCCGGCCACCTTTGACGCCTTCCGCGACCACGGCAAGGTGCGCGCCAGCCTGACCGAAGACGTGCTCGCGGCCCGTGAAACCATGCAGACGCTCGGCCGCGCGGGGATTTCAATGAAGCAGGTCACCGACGATCTGATCGACGAGGGCGTCAAGCTCTTCGCCGACGCTTTCGGGAAGCTCATCGCTGCGGTCGAATCGACGATGAAGCAGGCCCCGAAGCCGAAAACCGCAATGCAAACCTATTCGCTGCCGCAGGGATTCGACAACGAAGTAAAAAAAACTCTAGATGATTGGTCGACGGCCGGAAAAATGCGCCGGCTGTGGGCGCGCGACGCGACTCTGTGGACCAATACCGACGAATCGAAATGGCTGGGTTGGCTGGGCGTCACGGAAGACCAGATGGCGCAGGCGAACCAGCTTGTGCAAATCGCAAATGAGGTCAAGGCGCAGAAGTTTACACACGCGCTTCTGCTCGGCATGGGCGGCTCGAGCCTTTGCCCCGAAGTGCTGAGCAAAACGTTCGGCAAGGTCGACGGCTATCCGGCGTTGTACGTGTTGGACTCGACCGATCCAGCCGAGATCAAGACGGTCGAGTCGAAAATTAATGTCAAGCGGACGCTGTTCATCGTCTCCAGCAAATCCGGAACCACGCTCGAGCCGAACATCTTCAAGGAATATTTCTTCGAGCTCGCCAAGCAGGCGTCCGGCGTGGAAAACGCCGGAAAACAATTCATCGCCATCACCGATCCGGGTTCGAAGCTCGAAGACGTCGCAGCGAAGGATAAATTTCGCCACGTTTTTCACGGCATGCCCAGCATTGGCGGCCGCTACTCGGCGCTCTCGGATTTTGGATTGGTTCCGGGCGCGATTATGGGTATCGACGTGCGCAAATTCCTGGATCGCACCGAAGAGATGGTCGAAGCATGCGCTTCTTCCGTGCCGGTGAAGGAAAATCCCGGCGCGGTGTTGGGCGCGATTCTGGGAACGCTGGCGAAAAACGGGCGCGACAAAGTCACCCTGATCACTTCACCGGGCGTCGGCGATCTGGGCGCATGGCTGGAACAGTTGCTCGCCGAGTCCACGGGGAAGCAGGGCAAGGGCCTGATTCCGGTGGACCGCGAGGAGATTGGCCCACCCGAAGTTTACGGTAATGACCGCGTGTTCGCCTACGTGCGCTTGGAGTCCGCACCGGACGCGAGTCAAGACGCCAAAGTAGCCGCGCTCGAAAAGGCCGGCCATCCGGTGGTGCGGATGTCGCTGCGCGACACCTACGACCTCGGCCAGTCCTTCTTCCGCTGGGAGATTGCCACCGCCGTGGCGGGCTCGATTATTGGAATCAATGCCTTCAATCAGCCCGACGTGGAAGCGAGCAAAGTAGCCACGCGGAACTTGACGGACCAGTATGAGAAGACCGGCTCCTTGCCCGCGGAGCAGCCGATTCTGGAAGAGGCCGGCATCAAGCTCTTCGCGGACGATAAGAATGCAGCGGCGCTGGCCAGCGCGGCGGGCAACGACAAATCGCTCGCTTTGTACGTGCGAGCGCATCTGGCGCGAATTAAGGCGGGAGACTATTTCGCGACGCTCGCTTATGTCGAAATGAACGACGCGAATGAGGCGAGTCTGCAGAAAATCCGCCACGCGGTGCGCGACAAGAAGCGCGTCGCCACCTGCCTCGGATTCGGCCCGCGCTTTTTGCATTCCACCGGCCAAGCCTACAAAGGCGGGCCAAATAGCGGCGTGTTTTTGCAAATCACCTGTGATGACGCCACCGATCTGCCGGTACCGGGACAGAAATACACGTTCGGCATCGTGAAAGCGGCGCAGGCGCGCGGCGATTTTGCCGTGCTCGCTGAGCGCAACCGGCGGGCCTTGCGCGTTCATTTGGGCAAAGACGTCCAGGCCGGCCTCGCGCAGTTGGACACGATTGTGCGCGGGGCGCTGGCGTAGATTCGCGAAAGACGATTTCACTTTTTGTGGGTGCTGACGAGCCGCGGTGTTGCGGCTGCGCAGCGGAATTCTGCGGAATGAAATCTTCCTAAGGAGTAGGTCGATGCAAATTGGCATGATTGGCCTGGGACGTATGGGCGCCAATATGGTGCGGCGGTTGATGCGCGGCGGGCACCAGTGTGTCGTGTTCGACATGAACGCGGCAAACGTGAAGCAATTGGCAGGCGAAGGCGCAGCAGGCGCGAATTCGCTCGCCGAGTTCGTCAAGAAGCTGAACAAGCCCCGCGCGATTTGGCTGATGGTCCCGGCGGGCGTGGTGGACGCGACGCTCAGCCAGTTGGTCCCGCTCCTCGAAAGCGGGGACATCGTCATCGACGGCGGAAATTCGTATTACATCGACGACATTCGCCGTGCCAAGGAGCTCGACGCGAAGGGCGTCAAATACGTCGACGTCGGCACCAGCGGCGGCGTTTGGGGTCTCGAGCGCGGATACTGCATGATGATCGGCGGGCCAAACGACGTGGTGAAACACCTCGACCCGATTTTCAAGACGCTGGCGCCTGGCCGCGGAAATCTGCCGCGCACGCCGGGTCGCGAAAAATCGAAGGGCACCGCGGAAGAGGGCTACTTGCATTGCGGGCCGTCCGGCGGCGGCCACTTCGTCAAGATGGTGCACAACGGCATCGAATATGGACTGATGGCCGCCTATGCGGAGGGCCTGAACATTTTGAACCACGCCAATGCCGGCAAAAAAACCACCGAGACCGATGCGGAAACCGCGCCATTGCGCAATCCGGAGCATTATCAATATGATTTCAACCTGGCCGATGTGGCCGAGGTCTGGCGCCGCGGCAGCGTGATTGCTTCGTGGCTGCTGGATTTGACGGCCATCGCGCTTTTCGAGCAGCCCGATCTCGCCGCATACTCGGGGCGCGTTTCCGATTCCGGCGAGGGCCGCTGGACGATTCTCGCGGCCGTCGACGAAGGAACTCCGGCGAACGTCCTGAGCGCCGCCCTTTACGAGCGATTCAGCTCGCGCGGCCACGGCGAGTTCGCGGCCAAGCTGCTTTCGGCGATGCGCTTTCAGTTCGGCGGTCACGTCGAGCGCGCGGCGGGCCAGTAAACGAATTCGATGTTCAAATTCCAAAAATGTGAGGCGTGGAGAGCATGAAAGCGGACGCAGCGATCGCCCCGCAAACCCGGGCCTTTTCGGCGGAGGCCGGCCGGCCAGCGGGCCCGTGCGTGATGGTTATTTTCGGCGTCGGCGGAGATCTGACCAAGCGCAAGCTCTTCCCGGCGCTCTACAACTTGGCGAAGGAAAACCTTCTGCCCAAGCAGTTTGCCATGGTCGGCGTGGGGCGGCACGAAACCTCCGTGGAAGACTTTCGCAAGAAAATCGCGCAGGAGCTCGCCGAATTCGCTACCAGCGAAGTCGAGCCCGCGCTGGTGAGCTGGCTGACGGAGCGCCTGTACTATCACGTGGGGACTTTCGAAGACGCCGGCGCTTACAAGCGATTGGGCGAGCTGCTGCGCCAAATCGACAAAGACCATTCCACCGGCGGAAATTATTTCTATTATCTCGCGACCGCCCCGGATTTCTTCGGAGAAATTACCCGCCAGCTGGGCCAGGCGCAATTGACGCAGCAGGAACAGGGTCGTTGGCGGCGCGTGATTTACGAGAAGCCGTTCGGCAACGGCCTGCCTTCGGCGCACGCGCTCAATCAAGAAATCGAGCAGGTGCTCCAGGAAAACCAGATTTACCGCATCGATCATTATCTCGGCAAAGAAACCGTGCAGAACATTTTGGCCTTCCGTTTCGGCAATGGAATTTTCGAGCCGGTATGGAATCGCGGCTATATCGATCACGTGCAAATCACTGTGGCCGAAACCGTCGGCGTGGAGACGCGCGGCGGCTATTACGATCAATCCGGTGCCCTCCGCGACATGGTGCCGAATCACATTTTCCAGCTCATCAGCTTGGTGACCATGGAACCGCCCGTATCCTTCGACGCCGACGCCGTCCGCGACGAGCAAACCAAAGTGCTTCGCGCCTTGCAGCCATTGACCGAACAGGACGTCCTGATGCGCACGGTGCGCGGGCAATACGGCGAGGGCAGCGACGGCCAGAACAGGCTGCCGGGCTATCGCTCTGAGCCTCGCGTGGACCCCAACTCGAAGACGGAGACTTTCGTCGCGCTCAAACTGCTGATGGACAACTGGCGCTGGGCCGGCGTGCCGTTTTATTTGCGCACCGGAAAGCGCCTGAAAATCCGCGCCAGCGAAATCGTCATTCAATTCAAGAGTGTGCCGTTCATGCTATTTCGCAGAACGGCGGTCGAGCGCCTCGCGCCAAACCAGTTCATCGTGCACATCCAGCCGCAAGAGGGAATTTCGCTGCAATTCGGCGCCAAGATTCCCGGGCCCATCGTCAAATTGGGCACGGTGAACATGGATTTTCGCTATGCCGATTATTTCGGTTCTAAACCCAGCACCGGCTACGAGCGCCTTCTCTACGAATGCATGATTGGCGATGCCACGCTCTTTCAACGCGCGGATATGGTGGAGGCCAGCTGGAGCGTCGTCCAGCCGATCCTGGATGTGTGGCAGGCTCTGCCGCCGCGTAATTTCCCGAATTATCCGGCGGGCTCGTGGGGTCCGTGGGAAGCCAACGATTTGCTCGAGCGCGATGGACGCCAGTGGCGGGAACCAGGGCAATGATTCTTGCCGGCGACGTGGGCGGCACGAATACCCGTCTGGCGTTTTTCGATATTCGCGGCGGGCAGCTCGAAAAGGTTTCCGAGCATACCTATCCCAGTCGCGAACATGCGAGCTTCGACGATCTTGTCGCTGATTTCGTAGGCGCGCAGAAAATTCGCGCCGCCGCGGCGGGCATCGGCATTGCCGGTCCGGTGCGTGACGGCGTAAGCCAGGCAACGAATCTCCCCTGGATCATCGACGCCCGCCGTTTGGCCCAGCGAACTGGCATTCCTTCCGTTGTGCTCCTCAATGATCTGGAAGCGAATGGCTATGGCATTGCCACGCTTGCGCCCGGCGATTTCGCTCTATTGCAGGAAGGCGCGCCCGGCGCGATCGGCAGCGCGGTGATTGTTTCTCCCGGGACAGGCTTGGGAGAAGGCGTGCTGTACTGGGATGGCAAGCAGCATTGGCCGTTGCCTAGCGAAGGCGGGCACGCGAGTTTTGCGCCGGAGGATGAGACGCAAGACGAACTGCTGAAATACTTGCGCGCGCAATTCGGCCACGTGAGCTGGGAGCGCATCGTCTCGGGGCCGGGCCTGTTCAACATTTATAAATTTCTGCGCGATACGGGTCGCGAAAAAGAGCCTGCGTGGCTCGCCCAAGAGTTGACGCGCGAAGATCCCGGGCGCGTGATTTCGCAGGCGGCGCTGGAAGGGAAGTGCTCGCTGTGCGAAAAATCATTGGACCTTTTTGTCGCGCTGCTGGCGCAGGAATGCGGCAACATGGCGCTGAAACTCTTGGCTATGGGCGGAGTCTATATGGGCGGCGGAATCCCTCCGAAAATCCTGCCCAAGCTGAAAACGCCGGCGTTTCTGCAGGCATTCACCAATAAGGGGCGCTTCCGCTCAGTGCTGGAGACCGTCCCGGTGCGCGTGATTCTGAACGAGTATACCGCGCTGCGCGGCGCGGCTCGTCGCGCGAGCATGCTCCTGCAAGCCGCCGCGCGCTGAAGCGTTCAGCTTTGCGGGCCGAGCGTCGCGCTCAGCGTCACTTTGCTGTCCTTCAGCACGTCCATTTGCCTCTCCCAGGCTTTCTTTCCCGTGCTCTGAATCTTGATGGCGTGCGTTCCCGCGGAGAGGTGCAACGTGGAGGGCGTGTTGCCAACGAATTCTCCGTCGACGTAAATATCGGCTCCCGCCGGATCGGACGAAACATTGACCGTCGCGCTGCCCGCCTGCCTTGTTCCTTCTGGAACTCCAGCAGCGGGATAGAAACGCCGCAGCACGTCGATCAGATCCTGTGCACTCAGCGCGAAGTTCATCCCCGTGACGTTTTCGCCCGAATCATTACGCACCCGCGACACGGCGGTGATGCCGATGACCCTGCCTTGCCCGTCGAGCAGCGGCCCGCCGCTGTTGCCGGGATTGATGGTCGCGTCGGTTTGAATCCACGTGCCGCTGCCCGCGTCCCGATAGGGTCCGATGCCGCTGACAATTCCGTGCGTGATGGTGTCAGCCATGCCGCCTCCGGGATCTCCGATGGCGACTACCGATTCGCCTCGCGCCACTGAGTCAAGCGCCGCGAGCGTCAGGTGAGGAAACCCGGAGCCGTCGACTTTCAGCAGCGCAAGGTCCATGTCCGGATCGGTGTAAACCACCTTGGCAGGCAGTCGGCGGGAGTCGTGCCCGATGACCGACAGATTCGACTGCCCCTCGACCACATGGCGATTCGTCGCGATCACGCCGGTATCCGTGAGGAAAAAGCCCGTGCCTTGCAGCAGATTGCCTTCCACGCGCACGATCGCCGCGTCCGACTGTTTGGCGATAGTCTCCACGGGAAGTTCCGAACCAGGCGTCGCCCCGTTTGTCTTTTCGCTCGAAATGGCGGGATTGCCTGTGAAAACACTTTTGAGCGGACTCAAGTTGACCTGAAAGTGTTCGGTCTTCACCAGGAAGTAATTTCCATCGGTCTTGCCGAGAAAAGAGCGCCAGACATACGGACCTTCGGTGATCGTCACTTGCTCGCTGGCGTAGCCTTCGTGCGAGATTCTGACCACGATGGGGTGTTCGAGCCGCGTGCTGAAAGACGCATGCGGCTTGTGAAAATACGCGCCGGGCATTTTGTAGCTGAGCGGTGTGGTTCCTACAATCAACCCGTTGATCTCAACCGTAGCGCCAGACGGGACGCTGATCACGGTCAGCGTGTTCGCGCGCGCAGCGGGAAGAGCAGACACGAGGAGAAATGCACAGAGTCGCAAACAGGTCCACGAAAAGCGCATGCAGAACCTCCAAGAGGGGGAAGCGGTGCCGAGGATGACACGTATCGCCTCAGTATGTCAACTTGCCAATGGTTCCCGAGCTCTGCGTCGCCTGCCTAGCCGGGCATCGCGCCGTACTGCGGGATTGTGTAAGCTTACCTGCCGATGAAAATCCTGCACCTCGATACGCGCCCGGACTGGCGCGGCGGCCAGCACCAAATCCTGATGACCCTGCGCGGCCAGCGCGCGCGCGGCCACGATGCGCAACTCATGACGCGGCGCGGCTCGCCGCTCGAGCAGCGCTCCGTGGCGGAGCAGTTCGCCGTGCATACATTTCCGCCGCGCTTCGCGCGCCTCAATGCGTTTCTCTGCCTGCGCGAAATCGTGGATCAGCAGCGTTTCGACGTGGTGCACGCGCACGATCCTCACGCCCTCAGCGCCGCATGGCTCGCGCGCGTGCATCGCCGCGGCGTGCTGGTCGTCTCGCGGCGCGTGGCCTATCCGTTGACTCGCACGTGGCCGGCGCTGGCGCGTTATCGCGCCGCGCATCGCATCGTCGCTGTGTCACAATTCGTCGCAGCCAGCGTCACCGCCGCCGGCATCGACGCCCACCGCATCGGCGTGGTCTATGACGGCGTGGAAATTCCCGCCGCGGCCTCCACCGAAGCTCGCGCCGCGGCGCGCCGCCATTGGAATATCGCGGACGCTTCGCCGCTGCTGGGCTGCGTCGGCTATCTCCTGCCGGAAAAAGGGCAGGAGCTTCTCGTCCGCGCGATGAAGATCGTGGTCCCGGAATTTCCTGCGTGCAAATTGATTCTCGCCGGGGATGGGCCTATGCGCGGGCGGCTGGAATCGCTGGCCGCCGAACTGGCGCTCCAGAACGCCATCATCTTCGCCGGCTTCGTCGAAGACATCACATCCGTCTATCAGGCCCTTGACCTGTTTCTCTTTCCTTCGCTCGCCGAGCCGCTGGGCTCATCGCTGCTCGCCACGATGGCGAACGGTCTCCCGTCGATTGCCGTGGCCCGCGGAGGAGTGCCGGAAATTATCGACGACCAGCGCAATGGTTTGCTTGTTGCCGCTCCCGATGCGGCCGAGTTTGCCCGCGCGATTTGCGCCCTCTCGCGCGATCCGCAAACCGCTCGCCGCTTCGGCGACGCAGCGCGGGAAACAGTCGCGCGCCGCTTTACCGTGGAACTTCTCGCGGAAAACACCCTGCGCGAATACGAGCAGGCCATTCGCCTCGTTGGCGTTTCCTGACAACCCGGGAATTTCAGCCCGCATCCAAATCATGTGAGTGCGCAATAGGCGCGCTCATCTTCAGCGAAGCCTGTAGGCCACAGAGTTCCGCAGGAGAAGTTCACCATTTGTCCCAGGAGGACCTTAATGCTGAATCGTTTCAGTCAGTGTCTTGCCATTCTTGCCGTTCTCGCACTCGCCGCGCCCGCTTTCGCTCGGTCGATGTCGCAACCTCTCGACTTGAACCAGCCCGCGACCATCGGCAGCACTACCTTGCAGCCCGGGCATTATGAGCTCAAGGCGGAGCCGAACTCGAATCAGGTCCGCGTCGTGTCTAACGGACGGTTGGTCGCAACGATCGAGGGCAGGGAAATCACTCTAAACAGGAAGGCTCCCTACGGCGCGGTCGTAATGGATGGCCGCCGAATTCACGAAATTCAGTTCGGCGGAAAAACCGAGGCGATCGAAATTCCAAACTCCTAAGCAACGCAACAGCGCGCTTGCACCTTCGAACCCGGCCCGCGCGCCGTTTCGTCCTTGCGCCGCACTACTTCAGATACGTCGCCAGCCAGCCAAGAAATTCGTGATACCACAGCCTGCTGTTTTGCGGCTTCAGCACCCAGTGGCCTTCGTCCGGAAATAGAATCAGTTTCGAGGGCACGCCTTGGCGCTGCAGCGCGGTGAAAATTTCCAAGTCCTGCGTATACGGCACGCGAAAATCCAGTTCCCCGTCGATCACCAGCATCGGCGTATGGAATTTACCAAATTGCGCCGCATAAGTTGACGGCGACCATTTCGCGTAACTCGCCGCATTCGTCCACGGCGTTCCTTTCAGGTCGTGCTCCATAAACCACAGCTCTTCCGTCGCGCCGTACATGCTGACCAAATCGTACGGGCCGGCGTGGCTGATGAAGCAGCGGAACCGGCCCGTGTGCGTGGCGATCCAGTCGGTCATGTAGCCGCCGTAAGATCCGCCCGCTTCGGCCAGCCGGGTGCTGTCGATGAACGAATTGTGCGCCAGCACGTAATCCACTCCATCCATCAAGTCCACATAAGGTTTGCCGCCCCAATCGTCCTGAATCTCGTCCGTGAATTTCTGTCCGTAGCCGGTCGAGCCGCGCGGATTGATCATCACCACCACGTATCCCGGTGCGGCCATCACCTCTGGATTCCATCGATAGCCCCAATCGTCATCCCAAGCTCCCTGCGGCCCGCCATGTACCAGCAAAAGCATCGGATACTTTTGCGAAGCGTCGAAATTCGGCGGCTTGACCAGCAGGCCTTCCACCTTTGTACCGTTCGCGCCGTCGAACCAGAACGCCTCCGCCGGCGGCAAATTGAGCGGCGCAAGAATCGCCGCGTTTTGATGCGTAATCTGCTGAATGCCACTGCCGTCCGCGTTCGCGGAGAAAATCTCCGCGGGATAAGTGAGGCTCGAACGCGAAAACGCCAGCCGCTTGCCGTCGGCGCTGAGCGAGAATTCGCTGTTGAATCCTTCCACGATGACGCGTTTTGGTGTGCTCCCCGGCGCCGCGGCAACGTTGAAGATAGGCATCTCCGCGTCGTCTTCGGCGGGGAAGTAGAGGCTGCGGCTATCGGGCGACCACGCGTAGGATTCGACGTTGCGGTCGAAATTTTCCGTGACGTCCACGTGCTCGCCCGTTGAACGGTTGTAGATCATCAATCGCCATCGGTCGCTTTCGTAGCCCGGCGTCATCTGCGCGCGATACGCAATCCATTTCCCGTCAGGCGAATATGCCGGGCCCCAATCGTCGCCTTTATTTGTGGTGATGCGCCTCGGTTGGGCGCCGCCTGTGACGGGAACGGTGAAGAGATCGCCATTCGTGCTGAGCGCCTCGTCCTTTTGTGTGTCGGCAGTGAAGCAAATCTCCGTGCTGTCCGGCGAGAACGCGATTGCTTCCGGCGCGCCAAGATTGAACGGCGGCACATCGTAATCCGCGCCCGGCGTCAAATCCTGCGGCCCGCCATTGTTCGTGGCCACCACGAACAAATGGCTCCGCTTGCCGTCGGCCCAGTCCGTCCAGTGCCGATAGAGCAGGCGCTCAGCGATATGCGCCTTCACTTTGCTTTTGTCCGCCACCGCATCTCGCTCCTTGTTGCAAGCATCCCCGCGGCAATCGGGATACACGCGCGACGTAAACGCCATCCGCTTCCCATCCGGCGACCACACTTCGTTGTCAACTCCCGTGGAAAGAGACGTGACCTGTAAAGCCTCGCCGCCGTTGAACGAAATCGTGTATACCTGCGCGGTGCCTTCCCGCGACGAAATGAACGCGATGCGCTGGCCATCCGGTGACCATCGCGGCCGGTTGTCGCTCCCGCCCCGCGTGATTTGCCGCTCGTCGCCTCCTGCCGCAGGCGCCAGCCAGATATTGCTCACGGAATGATTCGCGGCCATGTCCGGCGTCGACACAACGTAAGCGATCCATTTGCCGTCCGGTGAAATCTGCGGGTCGGAGACGCGATGCATCGCGATCATGTCGTCGAACTGAATGGCGCGCTTCGGCGATTGCGCCCCGCACGCCAGCGCCAGCACGGAAACAGCGAATCCGCATCCCATGAGTCGCTTCGCGAAACCCATTGCTGACCCTCCTTGAGCGAACCAAACGCTCCGAGCCGCGCAGATGATGTCACGTTCCCGCAAGGATGCCAAGCCGCGTCCAACCTGAAAGGCCCGCAATCAGAATGTGACCGCCGTCATTGCGCGCGAAACCCTCTGGTGATATACCCGCTTTACCAGCATAAAAGCACCCCGTGCACAGCGCTCTCATCGTCGACCGTCTGCATTTCGCCTTCACCGTAACGTTCCATTACATTTTTCCTCAAATCACCATGGGCCTCGCCCTGCTCATCCTCATCCTGAAAACTATCGCCTTGCGCACCGGCGATGAGCACTACAACCGCGCCGCCCGATTCTGGGCCAAGATTTTCGGCATCAATTTCGCCGTCGGCGTGGTCACCGGCATCCCTATGGAGTTTCAGTTCGGCACAAACTGGTCGGCATTCTCGAAAATGGCCGGCGGCGTCATCGGGCAGACCCTAGCTATGGAAGGAGTCTTCTCCTTTTTCCTCGAGTCGAGCTTCCTGGGACTTTTTCTCTTCGGCGAAAAGCGGCTTGGCCGCATCGGGCACTGGCTTTCAGCATTGATGATTTTCATAGGTTCATGGCTTTCCGGCTATTTCATCGTGGCCACCGACGCATGGATGCAGCATCCCGTCGCTTACTCGCTGGGCACCAACGGCATGTTTGGATTGCGAAGTTTCTGGGGCCTCCTGCTGAATCCCTGGACGCTCTGGCAATATCCGCACACGATGCTCGGCGCGGTCCAGACGGGCTGCTTCGTGATGGCCGCGATTGGCGCATTCTATCTCCTGGCGGGTCGCCACGAAATGTACGGCCGGATGTTCGTCGGCCT
>JASHQB010000008.1 GCA_030037775.1 Candidatus Acidiferrales bacterium | reverse complement strand
GGCGTCGACGAAATGGGCGGGACGATGCGGCTGGGTGCGTGGCCGTGCAAACTGGAAGAGGGTTCGTTTGCGGCGCGCGCATATGGAACGACAGAGATTTCCGAGCGGCACCGGCACCGCTACGAGTTCAATCGCGACTACGAAGCGCCGCTCAAGGCCGCCGGATTCAAAATCAGCGGTAAGACGCCGGATGGCGTGTATGTGGAGATTGTGGAAGCGCCAGAGCACCCGTGGTTTCTGGGATGCCAGTTCCATCCGGAGTTCAAGTCGAAGCCGCTCGCGCCGCATCCACTGTTCGCGGCGTTCATCGGCGCCGCCGCCGAAAACCGCAGAAAGCGCGCCTCCGCTCCCCAGCGCGCCGCCCACGTCCCCGCATCAACTGACTAGAGCCGACACGTCCGCAGACCGCTATCTCCAGTTTGGTTTGTATTCTCAAGATACGTTATTTAAGTTAGACTCTGCCGCAATGCAGCGCAACCTTCTGCACGTTGTGCGCTGCGACTGACACTACCGAATGGGAGGTCGTGATGCGCTTTCTCGTCGTTGCGGCGCTGATCGCGATCGCTTGTGGAAGCGCAGCTGCTCAGGACTCTGCCCAGGACAATTCGCCTGAAGCAGTTGCTCGGCCCCAGCAAAGCGCACTGCGCTTGGGGCAGATTCAATGGCGCTGGGGCCAAAGGATGAATGGTCCAGGAGTATCGGTCACTACGAAAGAAACATCGCGTAGGTCCACCGGAAAACAAACTGTCGTATCTTATCGAATTATGACTTCCGGTTTGCCGAAAGATAAGACCTACGAACTCCTTCTCACATCTTTCGACCTCCAGCCTAGGCCGATAGCCCAGGGATTTACTCTGGATGAGTCAGGTCAGGTACTCGGGGGCCCTGACGATCCATTGGACCTCGGTCTTGTAGCAGCAAAGGGAGAGCCAAAACGATTCAGCCTGGTGTCCGAAGATGGCCAAGCGAAGGCTTTTTTTTACGTCACGCCTTTCCCGGTTCGAGGAACAGACAAAGGATGTTCCATTGAGGAGTTGCTGCTAACCCAAAATGCTGAAGCAGTCTTAATTGAAGGTTCCGGTTTCGCCCCTGATGTGGCAGTCCACATGAAGGCACTTTCGGAAACAGAGCCACACGAAGCGGACCTCAAGGCGGATGCTTCCGGAGATGTTTCTACTGTGCTCCTGCCATTCGTAAAGGGCAAAACGGACGGCACGGGCAAAGTCACGTTTTCGACGACCGCATGCAGTCCCTCCCTCACGTACCAGTGGGGATTACACAGCTTTCAGGAGCAATAATTGGCTTACATCGTGCGCCCTAGTTTTTTGCTACGATGCGGCCTGGGCGCGATTGACCGAAATAATTGACGGGTCGGCCTGGTAGCCTTCGTCGGTAACGGTCTTCTGCGCTGCGGCGCGAAGAGCTTGATCGTCGGCATTCCTCGGCAAGTCGCAATGCCGGCGGACGACCTCTTCTCCCACGGTGATTTGCACCTGCCACTTCGATTTCTCGGGATCCCAGGAAACATCCACGCGATCAGCGAGCATAGGCACCTCCCATTGGCGTATCTGTACTCCTTATGAAGATGCGATGCAAGAGAAAGAAGCGCCACGATGGTTGTAGAATCTTGCGCCTGGCGGCCGGCAGAAAATGCGGTTCGAAGCCTCTCCGATAGCGTCTTCGCGTTCGCGATGATGCCGCTGGCCTTGGGGATTGCGCTGCCCGCGCTCAAGAAAACTGTTGGTCATCGCTGATCGGTTGACGGAGGCGAGAGGCGGGAACTAAGATTGCTTAGCTTGGTGGTGCAGGCTTCATTCAGGGAAGTTCGCAGGCTTGGGAGCTTCGCTGGCGATTGCTCCGCGATCTGAAACCAAAAGGGACCCATCGATGAGCGCGCTCAGAATCCTGATTGCAGACGATCACGACTTGATGCGGCGCGGGCTGCGCGACCTATTGAGCGCGCATCCTGGATGGACGGTATGCGGCGAGGCGCACACGGGCAAGGAAGCGGTAGTGAAGGCGAAAACGCTGAAGCCGGACATCGCGATCCTGGATATCAGCATGCCGGAGCTGAGCGGGTTGGAGGCAGCCAAGCAGATCCGAGCGGTATCGCCGAAAACGGAGGCGCTGATGCTCTCGGTCCATTATTCCGACCAACTCGTTCGCGACGTCGTGGACGCAGGGATTCGCGGCTACATGATCAAATCGGACGCGGACAGGGACCTGCTGATCGCGGTGGAGGCGCTGGCGAATCATCAGGCGTACTTCACAACGGCGGCGATTGCTGTGATCGGGCATGGGTTGTTTAGCCGCCGGCGCAACGAACCAAGCGAATCGAAGGACCGGCTGACGTCACGCGAGCGAGAAGTGGTGCGCTTGATCGCGGAAGGCAAGACCAGCAAGGACGTCGGCGCGGCGCTGGAGATGAGCGTGAAGACGGTGGAGACGCATCGCGCGAACGTGATGCGGAAATTGCAGGTGCACTCGGTGAGCGAATTGGTGCGGTACGCCATCCGCAATCGGATCGTCCAAGTGTGAGAGTGGTTCTTCTTTTATTCCCCAGAATTTTGCCGGGCAAACGCCATCGCAATCGCAACTTGCTGAAGTGAATGAGCGGGCGGCGGGTTTCTGTGGCGCTGCGTAGCCGCAATCGAAAGTCTTGACTTTCGCTGGCGGTGCAGCCATCTTTATTGGCTTTACCTTCATGCGGATTTTGGACTGGGGAGAAGGCTGAGAAGTGAGAGTTCGAGTTTGTTTTCACGATAAATGCTTTGACGGTGCGGCTTCGGCGGCGGTTTTTTCGCGTTTTTACCGGGAGCGAATCGCGGCGGACGCGGAATTCCATTACACCGGAATGATCCACAAGGCGTCGCAGCCGTTTGAGTCAGATATTTTCGATGGCGATGAGAACGCCATCGTCGATTTCAAGTACTCGAGCTCGCCGAAACTGACCTGGTGGTTCGATCATCACCAGAGCGCCTTTCTGACCTCTGCCGACGCCGCGAACTTTCGCGCCGATCATTCCGGAAAAAAGTTCTACGATCCCACCTACAAATCCTGCACGAAATTCCTCGCGACGGTGGCCAATGAAAAATTCGGATTCGACGCGCGGCCACTCGCGGAACTGATCCGGTGGGGCGACATCATCGATGGCGCGCAGTTCGCGTCGTCCGCGGCGGCGGTGAGCCTGAAAGAGCCGGCGATGCAGCTGGCGCTGGTGATTGAAGCGGCGCCGGAGCCGGACCTGGTTCCGAGACTGATTCCGGAAATGGCCAAACGTTCGCTGGCGGAGATGGTGAAGTTGCC
>JASHQB010000125.1 GCA_030037775.1 Candidatus Acidiferrales bacterium | reverse complement strand
GTGCGTTTTTTCATTCCATCGTCGATAAGCTCGGCTCTCTTCCCGGCGTGAGCTTGATTGGCGCGGCGGACGCCCTGCCGTTGAGTCATAGGGAAGAAATGACTTTCTTTTCGGTGGAAGGCTACGCGAACAAGAAAGGCCAGCTGGTCGATTCGCGCTTCGCCACGGAGAATTATTTCGAAGCCATCGGCACGCCGCTTCTGGCCGGTAGATTCTTCACTTCGTCAGACCAAGCGGCTAAGGCCGCGAGCGTCGTCATCGTCAACGAAGCTTTCGCCAAAGCTTATTTCCCGGGCCGCTCCGCCATCGGCGGCCACATGTGCCTTTGCGAATTCACCAGCGGCGCTCCAGCATGGTCCACCGTCGTCGGCGTTGTCGCGGATACGCGCTTTTCCAATCTCGAAAACACTCCGCCGTCTCAAGTCTATTCGCCCTTCTGGCGGACGGACTCGGATCAGGCCTTCATCGCCGTTCGCACTTCGTTGCCATCCGCGCGAATCATTCCATCAGTTCGCAGCGCCGTCGCGTCGATTGATTCCACGCTCGCCGTGGCCGATATCCAAACCATGGACCAGCGCGTCTCCGAAGCCAGCGCTTTGCGCCGCTTTCAAACTTCGCTCTTTGGAGTCTTCGCCGCCGTCGCGCTCTTCCTCGCCGCAATCGGCCTCTACGGAGTGATGGCCTACTCCGTCAAACAGCGCACCTCTGAAATTGGCATCCGCCTGGCCCTTGGTGCGCAACGATCCAACGTTTTGAAACTCGTCGTCGTGCAAGGAATGATGCTGACGATCGTTGGCATCTGCATCGGCGTCGCCGCCGCCTTCGCGCTGACGCGCCTGCTGTCTTCGTTGCTCTACGGAATCGCGTCCAGCGATCCCGCAACCTTTATCGTGGTCGCGGCGGTGCTCCTCGCCGTGTCCCTTCTCGCGTGCTACATTCCCGCGCGCCGCGCCATGCGCGTCGAGCCCATCGAGGCTCTGCGCTACGAATAGCGCCGCTTCTTCGCGCCGGCCGGCATTTTGTTTTTTCGCAGCACCTCTTCGCCTTTCTGCCCGCTCGCGCCGGATTCCTGTTAGATTTATCGGTTCACGACTAGGCGGAACCCGGATGACCATCGAAAAGCTGGAGCCCAAGCCGGATAATCCCTGCTTCGGATGCGGCGCCGACAATCCCCGCGGCATGAAGCTCACCTTCGAGCAGGATCACGACGGGCGCAAAATCGTCGGCCGCTTCCGCCTCGGCCCGGAGTATCAGGGCAGCAATCGCGTGTTGCACGGCGGGATCATCGCTGTGCTGCTCGACGAAGCCATGGGCAAGCTCAACCGTTTTCACGCTGTCCGCGCCGTCACCGCCGAATTGAATATCGAGTATCTGCGCCCCGTGCCCATCGATGAAGAAATCGTCGTCGAGGCGCAGGAAGTTTCGCGCGAAGGCCGCAACCTGATGCATCGCGGTGAGATTCGCAACGCCGCCGGAAAAGTGCTTGCCCGCGGCCGCGGGAGATTCGTTGTGGTGGGCCAGCCCGCCCAGAAAAGCGAGGACCGATGAGCCTGAGACAATATGATGCCAGATTCCTGAACGAAATCGCGGCCGCCGCGTTGACGCGCGATGATGTGGCCATGCGCGCCAAACGCGTCGCGGAAATGATTCGCGAGGCGTCCGGATGTTTTTGGGTCGGTATTTTTGAGATCACGGAGAATGAAGCCAGCGCCGTCGGCTGGACGGGCGCGGAGGCCCCCGCGTTCTTGCGTTTTCCGCTCACTCGCGGAATCACGCGCGACGTAGTGAGAACGCGGAAATCGGCGGTGGTCAACGACGTGCTGAAAGATTCGCGCTACCTCGTCGCGTTTTCTGCCACTCGCTCGGAGGTCATCGCGCCGGTGATCGACGCGGTCGGCAACGTGGTCGGCACCCTCGAAGCTGACGCCGACAAAGTCGACGCCTTTGGCGACGCGGATGTGCAATTCCTGGATCAGTGCGCCTCGCGCATTCTTCCGCTCTTCGCCAGAGCCGCGCAGGTCTGAGCCGCACGCGCGTTGTTCGCCACGGCGCTCTCTGGCGGAGCGAGCCGGCCCATTATTTTCTTCTGCCTGCCAATTTGGCCTGATTCTCACCCGGCCGCCCCACTCGCATTCCTTGGCGTTTTCATTAAAATAGAGTCACGAGGAAACGCAAATGGACAACGGAAACCGCAGCAACACGAATAGTGACAACGGCCACGAGAATCTCTGGCGCGTCAAAGTCGGCCTCGCCGAAATGCTCAAGGGCGGCGTGATCATGGACGTAACCACCGCCGAGCAGGCCAAAATCGCCGAAGACGCCGGCGCCTGTGCCGTCATGGCGCTCGAGCGCGTCCCTGCCGACATTCGCAAGGAAGGCGGTGTGGCGCGCATGGCCGCGCCGCGCATCATTCGCGAAATCATGGACACGGTGACCATTCCCGTGATGGCCAAGGCGCGCATCGGCCATTTTGCCGAAGCGCAAGTTCTCGAAGCTCTCGAAGTCGACTACATCGACGAAAGCGAAGTCCTCACGCCCGCCGACGAGGAGAATCACATCTGGAAGCACAGTTTCAAAGTGCCCTTCGTTTGCGGCGCGCGCAACCTCGGCGAAGCCCTTCGCCGCATCGGCGAAGGCGCGGCCATGATTCGCACCAAGGG
>JASHQB010000124.1 GCA_030037775.1 Candidatus Acidiferrales bacterium | reverse complement strand
CATCGACTAAAGCCTCGTGTAAACTGCTCTGTCGAGTTCACATGGACCCAATCACACACGGCATAGCGGGCGCACTGATTGGCAAGGCATTTTTTGCGGAAAGGCGCCCGCCCTCCCGTGCTTCAAACGAGGCTCGCGCGCGCTTGGCGATATTCGCGGCGACGCTGGGCGCAGTATTTCCCGACGTGGACGTCTTCGTTGATGCGTTTTCGCACGATCCTCTCGGCATCGCGCGCTACCACCGCGGCTTCACGCACTCGTTCGTCGGTTTGCCGGTTTTTGCCGCGGCGCTTGCCTGGTTGACGCACGCACTCCTCGGTTGGTACGCAAAATGGCGCGGCCGTGAAGAATGGGAGCCGCCGTCTTTCGCGCTTCTCTTTGCGATTTACGCCGTGGGCATTGCGAGCCACATCATCCTTGACGGCTTCACGTCCTTCGGCACGCGCATGCTGAACCCGTTTTCCAAGGACCGCGTCGCCTGGGATGTGCTGTTTATTATCGACTTCATTTTCACTGCGCTGATCCTGGTGCCGCAGCTTGCCGCGTGGGTGCATCAGCGCCGGGACGGAGCGAAGGTGCGCGCCGCAGCAATGTGGGGACTTTTGACCATCCTCGCGCTGGCTGCCTGGGCGCTGGCCCGCGCTGTGCACTTTCCGTTTTCTTTGCGCGCCGTGATTATCGCCTCGGCGATTTTCGCCGCGCTTTTTCTGCCCGTTGGCAGGCGCATCTCGCGCGCGCAGTGGTGCCGCACCGGATTCTGGATAGCATGCGCCTACATCTTGGCGTGTGGATTTGCGCATCACATGGCCATGGCGCGGGTGCGTGCGTTTGCGACGAGCCATCGCATTGCGGCTGAGAAAATCGGCGCGATGCCGCTGCCGCCTTCCCTGCTGGATTGGAGCGGCTTGATCCTCACGAGCGAGGGCGTTTACCAGGCGCAATTTTCGCTTCGCAGCTCTGCGGCTCCTGCTTTTCGCTTGTTCGCGGATTCGCCGCAGAGCCGCTACACGCAAGAGGCCGCACAACTCAAGCCGGTGCAGACGTTCCTGTGGTTCGCGCGCTTTCCGGTAATGCAGTTCACGACGAGCGACGGCGAATCCATCGTGGAATACACCGATCTGCGATTCTTCAGCGGCGCGAACGAGCAGCCGATGCCGTTCACTTTTTACGTTTCGTTTGATTCCGAAGGTAAAATG
Organism: Candidatus Acidiferrales bacterium; assembly: GCA_030037775.1. Taxonomy (GTDB): domain Bacteria; phylum Acidobacteriota; class Terriglobia; order Acidiferrales; family UBA7541; genus DAHUXN01. The sequence continues at coordinate 3,314 of JASHQB010000124.1, read as the reverse complement.
CTTAAATATGGATGGATTGAGCGTGGTCCGCGATTCCAGCGCACCGCTCCGTCAGCTGACGTGCAATGAAAATTCAGATTTTCAGTGACATTCATGGCGACCAGAAAACGCTCGAAAAGCTGCTGAGTGTTCCGGCGGACGTGTACATCTCCGCCGGCGACCTCACGAACTTTGGCAAGGGCCTGGACGGTTGCGGTCCAATTCTGGCCAAGCAGGCCAGCCGCGTGTGGGTAATTCCGGGCAACCACGAGACCGTGCAGCAAAACCAGGAGTTCTGCGCGGGCGCCGGATTCGTCGATTTTCACCGGCAGGTTCGCCAGCTCGGCTCTACTTACTGGGCTGGACTTGGCTACAGCAACCCCACGCCGTTCGACACACCGGGCGAATATTCGGAGGAGCAGCTCGCCGAAGCGCTCGACGGGTTTCGCAATCACTCACCGCTCTATCTGGTGGTGCATGCGCCGCCGCACGGCAGCAAGCTTGATGAATTCGCGCCGGGCAAGCATGCGGGCAGCCGCGCGGTGCGCGAATGGGTGGAGCGCGAGCAGCCGGAAATGCTTTTCTGCGGGCATATCCACGAATGCGGCGGAAAGAGCGACCAGATCGGGCGCACGCGATGCTTCAACGTCGGCAAACGCGGCTACCTGCTCGACCTTCCTTAGACTGCTCTCGTCAGGCTTTAGCCGGTTTATTCTTGAATGGACTGCGCGAAGGAAGCGGATCAGCGCGGTTCAGATACCACTGCTGTGCAATTCCCACCAAGCTGCTGGTGAAAATATAGAGCACCAAACCGCTCGAATAGAAAAATAGAAAAAAGCCGAAGGCAAGCGGCATGAGTGTCACCATTTTCTGCTGCGCCGGATCGACCGTGGTTTGCGGCGTCATTTTCGTCATGTAATACATCGCGACGGTCATCAGAATCGGCAGAATGTAATAAGGATCGCGCGCCGAGAGGTCGTGTATCCATCCAATCCATGGCGCATGGCGCAGCTCAATCGAAAACTCGAGCATGCGATACAGCGCATACCAAATCGGCAACTGAACCAATTGCGGCAAGCAACTGCCGAGCGGGTTCACGCCGTGCTCTTTGTAGAGCGCTCCGATCTCCTCCTGCATTTGCCGGCGCCGCGGGTCGCGCATCGAATACTTTTTGTATTTTTCCTGAATGGCCTTCTGCTTCGGCATGACGTGCTGCATTTTCTTCATGGAACGCCAGCTCTTGGCCTTGAACGGGAAGAGCGCCATGTTGATGGCAATCGTCAGCAACACAATGTCCCAGCCATAATTGGGAACGTATTTGTAGCTCCACCTCAAAACGATCAGCAGCGGCTTCGCGATGATTCCGAACCAACCGTACTGTACTAACGGAGTGAGGTTCGGCTGAAGCTTGCCGAGTTCCGATAGCTCCTTGGGGCCGACATAGAGCTGCACATCCCACGGGCCCGGCGCTTGTGCCCCGGCGGCCATTTCCGAAACCGGAAGCTGCGATGTTTTTCCGTCCTGCGTCACGCTTTGTTGCTGGGTCCAATCCCAAAGAGTGATGCCCGGCCGGCTCGAGAGAAATGCTGCGGTGAAGAAAGTATCTTCAATGCCCGCCGCGTCGAGGTAGCCGGTGACCTGCGCGGGCTCCTCCTGATGCCCCTTCACGCCTAGTTTTTTGTAGTTAAGTAACTGGATCTTGCTATCTTCGCTGTAAAAAACCTGGGTGAGCGCTGCGGCGCTGGGAACGGATTGATCGCCGAAGCCGCCGCGCCATGCAACGGCCACTGGCAGTGGATTCCCGTCGAGCGTGGCCGAAACGCTCAATTGCGCCTCATAGCCCGGAGTGAATTTGAGTTGCTTCACGACGTCCAAATGGCCGTCGCTCCACTCGAAATCAACGTCAGCGGGCGCGTGCAAATCGTTCGCGGCAGAATTCACGACGTAGAGGCCGCTATTTGCGGCCGCATCGAGCTTCGGATCATCCAGGTGAATCGACAGCGGCCAGGCGTTCAATTGCTGTGCCGCGGCAGCGTCGACCAATTCCAGCGGTTTGGGGGGAGTTTCATTGTTGCGGTACTTTTCAAGCTTCCAACTGCGCACCACACCGCCACGATTGGAGAGCTCCACGCGATAAAGCGAACTTTCCACGGTAATGATCTGTTCGCTCGTCGCTTCTTTGGTGGGTGTCGCAGCACGCTCCGTTTCCGTCACGCGCGTTTTGTTTTTTCCCGTTGGCGACGAGGCGACCGAAGAAGCGGGCGGTTGTTGTGACGGGATGTTCGCTGCGGGAGGATTTGTTTCCGGAGGTTTCTGGGGAGTTGCGGGCTTATAAAAATGAGACCATAACATCAAAACCAAAACCATTAGCACCAGGGCCAAGCCGGCGCGCTGCTCGTCGCTCAACGCAAGACCTCCACGGCTCTACCGTCATTTGGCGCTGCTATGCTGCGCGAACCCTGCTTTGCGCGCTCTGTTTCAGACGATCCTTCGGGAACAGGATCGAGGCCGCCTTTGGAAAACGGGCGGCAACGGATGAGGCGCTTCGCCGCGAGCCATGCCCCGCGCCGCGCACCGAATTTTTCGATGGCCTCATAAGCGTATGCGGAACAGGAAGGCTGAAATCGGCAGCCGCCACCCAAGAATGGGCCCAGAAAAATCTGGTAGATGCGGACGCTGGCAAGGGCCAGCCACCGTGAGAGGCTGCGCAAATTCATCCCGTGCCTCACTTTTGTCGCGGAAGCAGGGAAAGAAGTTCGGCTTCGAGTTTCGTAAACTGCAGCGTCGCCGCCGCACGGCTCGGATGTATCACCACGTCCCATCCCAGGGCAATCTCCTCACGATGCAATCGCAGTATCTCGCGCACGCGCCTTCGGATTCGGTTCCGCACCACAGCGTTGCCTAGCGCCTTCTTGACGCTCATCCCAAAACGGTCTTTCGACAGACTGTTGCGCCGCGTGAATATCACGAACGTGGCGTTCGAGCGCCGCCGCCCTTCGCGATAGACGGCGTCGTATTCTGCGCGCCTCACCAGCCTCCATTCGTGCGGCAAATTTCGCTTCGTCGGAGACCCAGCGAGGGAAGCTTCTTCGTCCACGCGGAATCGCTTAAACGCGCGTCAGCGCGTGCCGCCCTTTGGCGCGACGCCGCGCCAGCACTTTGCGGCCATTCTTCGTTTTCATTCGCGCGCGGAAACCGTGTTTCTTGTGGCGGCGGCGAACATGCGGTTGAAAGGTGCGCTTCGGCAACGAATCCTCTCCTTAAACGGGCGCAACAGTGGAATTCGAGGTACGGCAGCGCCTCAGCCTGCATAAATTCATCCAGGCGAAACAACA
>JASHQB010000123.1 GCA_030037775.1 Candidatus Acidiferrales bacterium | reverse complement strand
GCGGCACCAGGATCAGCGCAGTGAAAATGAAGTCGATAATAAACAGCACGTCCCAGGCGACGCGGTCCTTGGAAAACGGGTTCAGCATGCGCGTGCCGAAGGACGTGAAGCCGTCAAGGATGATGTGGCTCGCAATGCCCACGGCGTAAATCGCAAAGAGAAGCGCGAAAGACGGAGGCTCCCATTCTTCACGACCTGGCCGTTTCGCGTACCACCTGAGGACCGCGCGAGTCAGCCAGGCAAGCGCCGTGGCAAAAACCGGCAAACCGACGAACGAGTGCGTGAAGCCGCGGTGGAAGCGCGCGATACCGAGGGGATCGTGCGAAAACGCATCAACGAAGACGTCCACATCGGGAAACACTGCGCCCAGCGTTGCGGCGAATATCGCCACACGCGCGCGAGCTTCGTTTGACCCATGGGAAGACGAGCGCCTCTCTGCAAAAAATGCCTTGCCAATCAGTGCGCCCGCTATGCCGTGTGTGATTGGGTCCATGTGAACTCGACAGAGCAGTTTACACGAGGCTTTAGTCGATGCGGAGCAGTGGAGAGCCCTTGGGAGTGACCTCGCCGATCTGCGCGGCCCTAACGCTTCGTTGCTCTAGAACAGCGCACACCGCGGCAGCATGCTCCTTCCCAACCGCAATCAGCAGGCCACCGGATGTTTGTGGGTCGAAAAGGAGCGCCCGAACATCTTCCGGAACATCCGTCGTGAAGCTGACGCAAGATTCGACAAAATCGCGATTGCTCTTGAGCCCTCCCGCGAGAAAACCTCCGCGAGACGCTTCGCGCGCGCCCCGCAAGAACGGGATTTTTGCGTGGCCGATGTGGAACGACACGTTGCTGCCTGCCGCCATTTCGCGCGCGTGCCCGAGCAGGCCAAAGCCGGTGATATCGGTGACCGCGTGAATCGCCGCGCCGTCGTGCGCCGATTCCTCGAATGTATGCAAGCCCTCCGCAGCCTCCCGATTGAGCCGCGTCATCGACTCGATCGCTGCGTCCACGGCACCGTCGGACGCTTTTCCCGCTTTTAACGCGGTGGCAATCACGCCCGTGCCGATGGCCTTCGTCAGGATCAGAACGTCGCCGGGGCGCGCACCAATATTCCGCCAAATTCTCCTGGGATCGATGACGCCAGTGACCGCATACCCAAATTTCAAATCGTCGTCGCGAACCGAATGCCCGCCGAGAACCGTGCAGCGCGCCTCGTCCATTTTAGAGAGGCCACCACGAAGAATCTGCTCCAGCACCGCCGCCTCGCCATTTGGCGGAAATCCCACGATCGAGAGCGCCGACACTGGCTTGCCACCCATGGCATAAATGTCGCTTAGCGAATTGGCGGCCGCGACTTGCCCAAAAGTAAACGGGTCGTCGGCAATGGGCGTCAGGAAATCGACAGTTTGCACTAACGCCATCTCGTCGGAGAGCCGATACACCCCCGCGTCATCGCTGGTTTCGAAGCCAACGAGCAGATTCGGATCATTCGGCCGTGGTAAGCGGCGAAGCACGGAGTCCAAAAGACCTGGACTCAGCTTGGCCGCTCAACCGGCGGCTTTGGCCGCGGCTGTCAATCTCACCGGTTCTGCCAAAGAAGCTTTTCTCCTCGAATATCAACTTTCTCGAATCGCACGATTATACGCTGCCGCGTGTATAAATCCGACACGCTCCAAGCGCACGAAAAATCTGCGTCGGGCCACCCTGAAGTAAAATGGACTTCCGATGAAGATCGCAGGCAAATCTAGGGGCGCCTTCTTAGCGATCCTGGCGGTTTTGCTGCTAGCTGCCCTTCTTCTGCCGCAACTGGTTTCGGCGGGATGGCACCTCGCGCACGGCCGCACCGTGAACTATCGGACCTGGAAGGTGGAGGTTCCCTTTGGATGGTACGCGATCAGTCGCGGCGAAGGAATGTCGCTTGAGCGGATGTCCGAGTTCCCGTGGCAGCAAAACCCAGTGGCTACGTTCCTGCCTATGCACTTCGCCAAGACTTATGCCTTCCAGTATGACCTCTTTGCGCAGGAGCAGGAAGGGACGCTGCGGGCCATGGGCTACCTGTTTGCGGAGCAGCGCGATGTCCGGGTTGCAGGCAAAGACGGCCGCTGCTGGATTTTTGATCACCGGAAAAATCACGACCAGCTCTGGATCGCCTGCGTTGTGCCGAAAGATTTGACCTCAGCGGACTATGAGGGCAGCAGGGCCTACGCCAACGATTTTTTTTCCTTGCTTACCGCGAGCCAGCATAACCCTGCAGTGGTGAACTGACGAAGTCCTGGATGCTGCTCGTGTCAGGCGTGCACGCCCGGGCGAATCGGAATGGCGATCGGCTCTTGGCTCTCGCCCGCCGAGGAAAGCATGTGGCACTGTCCATCGAGGATCCCGCCGGGCTGGATGATCAAGCAGGGAGAATGAATTTCACCGGTTACTACGCCCTTCGGCTGGATCTCCACGCGATCTTTGGCGAAAATCTGCCCGTCGAACCGGCCCGCGATGGTGACGTCGTTCGCGTCAATCTGCCCTTCCACTTTCGCGTGTTCGCCGAGGAGAAGGCCGTTCTCGGCGATGATGTTTCCCTTTACCTCACCGTCGATTCGAAACATGCCGGAAACGGTGATTTTTCCTTCGAAGGATACGCCGCTGTCGATAAAGCCAGCCCATTCCGACGAGCCGCCGGATTTTCCGCCTAGCCACCGGGAAGCCATCCCACGCCTCCTGCAAGAAAGAAGCTTAAGACGGAATTATCTCTCAACGATCAGCCGGTAGAGCCGGTCAAGATCACCCTCGGTGTAGTATTCGACAATAATTTGCCCCGGCCGCCCGTGAGAGTAGGGATTGATCATCACGCGCGTACCCAGAACTCGTTGCAGCTCGTCAATTGCCGCGCGCGTGTTGGCATCGATTGTGGGCGCCTGTGCTTGCGAGCGATGACGGCGCGTTCGCGTCGCCAGGCGTTCGATCTGTCGGACGGTCAAACTTCCGCGGGCCGCCTTCCGCGCAGTTTCCAGGCGCAGTGGTTCGCTTTCGATCGCCAGCAAAGCGCGGGCATGCCCGCCGGTGAGGCGCCCATCCTCGACCATTTCGCGAATCGGCTTGTCCAGCCGCAGCAGCCGCAGCGCGTTGGCGACGGTCACGCGCTCCTTGCCCGTGCGCAGCGCGGCCTCCTCTTGCGTCAAATGGAACTCTTGCATAAGCCGGTCGAATGCCTGCGCCTGTTCGATGGGGTTCAGGTCTTCGCGCTGCAGATTCTCAACTAGGGTAATCTCAATCGCCTTTTCATCTGTCACGTCCTGAAGAACCGCCGGCACGCGATGCAGCGATGCCAGCTGCGCGGCTCGCCAGCGTCGCTCGCCTGCGAGAAGTTGATAGCGTTGCGGGCCATTTCGCCGAACCACGATGGGCTGCACGATTCCGGTTTGGCGGATTGATTGTGCAAGTTCGTCGAGCGCGCCCTGAGCGAAACGTGTCCGAGGCTGAAACGGACTCGGATCGATCAAGTCGATGTCGATTTGTAGCACCGATGCGGGCGCTTCAGCGGCGCGTGCCGGAGCCGCAGCGGTCGCACTTCCCAGCAATCCAGACGGTCCAGCCGGAGGCGTCGAATTACTGCCCGGCTGAAGAGCTTCTGGCTCGCGTATCAGCGCGCTCAATCCCCTCCCCAGCGCGTTTCTGGTCATTGGCGATAACCTCCTTAGCAAGTTGGACATAACTCTCTGCGCCTTTACTATGTATGTCGTAGATGATGATTGGCTTACCATAGCTAGGCGCTTCCGCAAGACGCACATTTCTGGGAATGACGGTGTTGAACACTTGCGTGCCGAAGAAACTCCGAAGATCTGCTGCCACCTGCTTGGATAGCGTTGTCCGGTCGTCGAACATGGTGAGCAGGATTCCTTCAATGGCCAGTGCCGGATTGATGGCGCGCCGCAGGCGCATCAGTGTGTCATAGAGCTCTGCGACTCCCTCCATCGCATAGTATTCGCATTGGATAGGAATGAGCACCGAATCGCTCGCCGCCAGAGCGTTGATGGCCAGAAGATCGAGCGCCGGCGGGCAGTCGATGAGCAGGAAGTCGTAGTTGCCGCGGACAGTCTCCGTGAAGGTCTTGAGCCGGTATTCGCGATTCTCCATCGCTACTAGCTCTACTGCGGCCCCAACGAGATTCTTGTCGGCAGGCAGGAGGTCAAGACCTGCCATGTCAGTGTGAAGGACGACCCGTTCGGCCGGCTCACCTAGGATAATTGCGTTATAGATCGTCCGTCGCGAGGGGTCCTTGGCGAATCCAAGTCCTCCGGTAGTATTGCCCTGAGGGTCGCAATCGATGATTAGAGTGCGCCTGCCTTCGACTGCAAGAGAGGCACCAAGATTTATCGCTGTTGTGGTCTTGCCGACGCCGCCCTTCTGATTGGCAACAGAAATTACCCTTCCCAAAGTGCTGGCCTCATAATCTGCGTGAAACCTAGCAAACGTAGAATAGAAGCGCAAGAAATTTCGTTAAGTGACGACTACCAGGAGAGTAAAAATTGTTCCACGTGGAACACTTCCGCACCAGAAATCGACACGATTGTTCCACGTGGAACAATCTGCGATTAAATTGGCGCTCCTCGCAGCACATATCGGCCCTTTGTACCCGGAATGAGCCAGGGATCCTCCCAGTGCCATCCATCCATCGCCGCAACTTCCTCGCAGCCCTGCCTTCCCAGCCACAAAACCACGTATCCATTCGCCGCCAACTTGTCCTTGGCCCAACCCAGAATGGCCTTTTGCTGCCCAAGCGCCCTGCAAGTGATGAACTCCGCGGAATCTCTCGCAACCCCGGAAAAGTCAAAGCCGGTCGCAGCAATCTCCACATTGGGCAGTTCCAATTCTCGAACAACCTCGTGCAAGAAGGCGCATTTCTTCTTGTTGGGCTCGATCAGCGTGACCGCCAGGTCTGGGCTTGCCAATTTGATTGCCAGTCCCGGGAACCCCGCACCCGTTCCAACGTCGGCGAGTCGACCTTTTGTCATCTTGCACAATGAGAGTGCGAAAACGCTCTCTCCAAAATGGAAGCGCAAGATCTCTTGAGGATCTCGCACCGATGTCAGGGGCATCTTACGACCCCAGAAATCAAGCAAATCCATATATTTCTGCACTTTGTATTCGATTAGGCCTGGAATCGGTGCATAGTAGCTTGCCAGAATCTCCCGTATCTCTTTTGGATTCACTGAGGTTGAGATGCGCCCATTTTTCGCTTTGATGAGAATATCCTCAAAGTCCAGTCTATCGCTTCGATGCCGGTGTCAGCAACCGAGAGGATGCGGCTCCCGCAGCGAAATCCACAGCAAAGTGGATGAGAATCGACGGCCACAGACTCCCCGACCATAGGCGAACCGCCGAGAAGACAAGCCCGACGACGAACGTTGTTAGAACTCCCCGTCGACCCTGGTAAATATGCGCCAAGGCAAAGAAGACAGCGGAGATCACCGCCCCAGACCATGTGGATGAGAATATCTGCTGAAAAAGAACCTCGATGAATCCACGGTAGATGAACTCTTCGCAGATCGCGACGCACAGAACCAACCCGATCGCGGCAGATACCTCCGCTCGTGTTCGCGGCAGCAGCCTCTCAGCGAGTTGTGCGACCAGTCCGCGCTTGTCTGCTGGCAAACTGGCCAGTCGTCTGATTCCGAAGACCTGATTAAGCACTAGCATTGTCGAGAGCCCCGCAGCTGCGATGGTCGCGCGGGGCAGGCTTGGCAGACGAAAGCCGAGTTCTGTGAAACTGGTGCCGTGCGCACTCCAGCGCCAAAAAATGATCCCTGACAGAGCCCACTGAAACACAATCGTCGAAAAGTAGAGGCCAATCCGCTCTTGAGAATCCAACGTAGGTGCCTGCAGCAGCGCTCTCACGCGTGCACGACTGCGCCAAGGAACAATCATAGCCAGAACGATCAGGATGATGGCGTAGTCCCAGTGCATATGCGCGACCGCATTATGCCCCAGGCGTCGGGCGACTCTCCGAGAAAAAATGAACCCAAGTGTTGACACTTGGTCGGCGGAGGACTTATCGTTCACGCTCTGATTTATGAAGATATTGGTCATCGGTGGCGGCGGGCGCGAGCACGCCCTTGCATGGAAGTTACGCCAAAGCCCGCAAATCGAGCACATCTGGTGTCTTCCTGGAAACGCTGGAATTGCTGATGTGGCTGAATGCATCGAGGGAAGTGTCTCCGACGTCGAGCAAGTCGCGAAAATAGCGCAAGGTATCAGACCGGATTTGACCATCGTGGGCCCGGAACAGCCTCTCGT
>JASHQB010000122.1 GCA_030037775.1 Candidatus Acidiferrales bacterium | reverse complement strand
GACGTGCCGTGGTGGCTGGCGGGGACGTCGATGGTAGCGACAACTTTCGCGGCGGATATGCCGTTGCTGGTGGCAGGTTTGGTGTACACGCAAGGAATCGCCGGGAACTGGTTGTGGTGGGCATTTCTTCTCTCGGGAATGATGACGGTTTTCTTGTTCGCGCGGCTGTGGCGGCGCTCCGGATTGATGACCGACGTGCAATTCGCGGAGATTCGCTACGCCGGGAAACCGGCGGCGTTTCTGCGCGGCTTCCGGGCGATCTACCTGGGCCTGCTGATGAACTGCTTGATCCTCGGCTGGGTGACGAAGGCGATGATCGGCATCGTGGGGACGACGATGGGACCGACGATGCAGGGCTGGCGGTTTCTCAACGGGTTTGCGCATGTGATGGTTGCGATTTTCGGGCAGGCATTTTCGGGAGTGAACGGGCAGGCGCTGATTTTGTGCATTTTCTTTTTGATTCCGTTCACCGGTATTTACGTTTCGCTGGGCGGGCTGCGCGGGGTGCTGTGGACGGACCTGTTCCAGTTCGTGCTGAAAATGGCGATCGTGATTGTGGTGGCGTATTTCGGCGTGGTCGGCGCAGGCGGAATGACGCACATGATGGCGAAGATCGAAGCGATGCGCGCAACGAACGGAGGGTCCGATCCGCTGGCGTTCCTGCCGGACTTTTCGCGCGGATTTACCAGCGAAGCGCTGTGGACGCTGCCTGTCATCACCTTCGTGACCTACCTCGGCATTCAATGGTGGTCGTTCTGGTATCCGGGCGCGGAACCGGGGGGCGGCGGATATATCGCGCAGCGAATTTTCAGCGCGAAGGATGAAAAGCAGGGCTTGTATTCGGTGCTCTGGTTCAACATCGCGCATTACGCGATGCGGCCGTGGCCGTGGATTCTGACGGCGCTGGCGGCGATTGTGCTTTATCCGGGGCTGGCGCATCCGGAAACCAGTTACATGATGATTGTGAATGATTACGTGCCGCACGCGCTGCGCGGGATTATTCTCGCAGGATTTCTCGCCGCGTTCATGTCGACGATCGCGACGCAATTGAACTGGGGGACTTCGTATCTGGTGGAGGATTTCTACCGGCGATTCATCAAGACCAAAGCAACGGAACGCCATTATGTTCGCGTGTCGCAGGTGGTGACGCTGCTGCTGGTAGTGTGCACAGGATATGTGGCGGCGCATTTGGGATCGATACGTTCGGGGTGGGAAGATGTGCTGCAGCTCGGCGCGGGGACCGGGGCGGTTTACATTTTGCGGTGGTTCTGGTGGCGGATCAACGCGTGGAGCGAAATTTCGGCGATGGCGTCGTCGCTGGTGATTACGGGACTGCTGGATTGGAAGGGTCTTTGGATGTCGGTGGCGAACCGGCCGACGGCGTTTTCGGGGGACGCCACGGTTCTGTTCGCGAAGAATGCGCTGACGACCACGCTGATTACCACAATTGTGTGGATTGCGGTGACGATGCTGACGCGGCAGGAGCACGATGCGGTTCTGGTGTCGTTCTACCGCAAAGTCCGGCCGCAAGTGACCGGCTGGCAGCCGATTGCCGCGCTGGCGCCGGAAGTACCGGAGACGCGTGAGCTGGCGAGAAATCTGCGCTGCTGGGTATTGGGTTGCGCGATGGTTTACGGAGCGCTTTTCGGCGGTGGGAAGCTGTTGATGCATGCATGGGCGATAGGCGCGCTGCTGTGCGCGCTGGCGGTGGTGTGCGCGTGGCTAATTTCGCGGGAGTTGAACCGCGAGGCGGACCAGCAGGCGCAAGCTGCGCAGCCGAGTCTGGCTTCCCCGCGTAAGTAATCCGAGTTGCGAATGCAAAAAGACAAAAGCGAAATCCTCGCGGTGGATATTGGAGGAACGAAGGTAGAAGCGGGGTTTGTCGCGCCCACGGGGAGAATTTTGGCGACGGCGCGGGCGAAAATGATTGCGAACCGAAGCGCAGGAGAAGGATTGGCGGCGGTGCGCGAAGCGATCGACAGGGTCCTGAAGAACCGGCGCGCGCGGAAAGTGCGAGCGATTGGCGTCAGTGTGCCGGGATGGGTGGATTCGAAAACCGGCACAGTGCTGAACGCGGCAAATTTGCCGTGCTGGAAGGACTTTCCTCTCACGCGCGAGATCCAGAAACACTACCGCTTGCCGGTGCGTGTGGCGAACGATGCCAAAGCGGCAGCGCTGGCAGAGGCCGCTTGGGGCGCAGGCCGCGGATACCGCAACATGTTTTACGTTACGCTCGGTACCGGAGCGGGTACGGGGCACGTGATTGACGGCAAGATTTACATGGGAAGGCGCGGGCCAGGAGGAGAAGGCGGGCATACGACGATCAATTTTCAGGGGCCGCGATGCGGCTGCGGAAAGCGCGGCTGTGCGGAGCTGTACATTTCAGGGCCGGCGATCGCGCGTAACGCAAGGGAGCGTATCCACAAGCGGCCGACTGACACCGCGGTGATGCTGAAATTCGCAGGTGGGGATGCGGCGAATGTGACGATGGAACAGGTGGCGAAAGCGGCTGACGCCGGCGACGCGCTCGCAAGAGAAGTGCTGGCGGAAATGGCTGAGCATCTGGCGATTTGGTTCGGCAACATTATCGATTTGCTCGAGCCTGAAGTGATCGTCATCGGCGGAGGGTTGGCGGACGTGGCGATGTCGCTGATCGCCGATGTGAGGGGACATTTGGACCGCTGGGCGTGCAGCCCGAGCCACCAACAGACGGCAATCGTGAAGGCATTCTACGGAGCGGAATCGGCGCTCGTGGGCGCGGCGGCGCTGTGGATGGGAAACGCGAAGAGCTGGAGCGTTGCTCATGCGCGTGGGCAAAGACGCCGCAAGAGTTCGACCAAATGAGTTCGCGCATGGAGGAAGCGATGCGAATGGTGAAATGCGTTCTGATTAGTTTGTTGCTGGCAGGATCCGTCTGCGCGCAGCAGGCCGCACGGACGGCATCGTCGTCCTCCGCGACGACTCGCGAGCTGACGGCTCTGCTGAATCAATTTATGAAAGATGCGAGCACGAACAATGCGGCGGGATTCGACCGCTTCTTCGCGGACGACCTGATTTACACAGGGTCGAACGGCATGGTGCACACGAAGGCGGAGATCATGGGCAGCCTGAAGGCTCCAAAGCCGGCCGCGGCGCCAGCGGAAAAGCAGATTTATTCCGCGGAGAACGTTGTGGTGCACGACTTCGGCGGTACGGCGATTGTCGCGTTTCAGCTGGTGGCTCACACGGAGCACGCGGACGGCAAAATCGAGATCTCGAATTACCGGAACACAGGGACGTTTCTGCGTCGCAAAGGACGCTGGCAGGTGGTTGCGTGGCAAGCGACGAAAATCCCAGAGAAAACGGCGACAAAATAGTCTGCCTAGACTTGCTTCTTCGATTGGGGGGATTCCGCTTATTGGACGAGGGTGGGGTAGAGTTTAGCGGCGATGGATGCGAGAAGCAGAAGAATCAGGGCCATAACGGCGAGATCCAGAGGCAGTGGATGCACGCTCTGGCCGCCGCGGATCATGATGCCGCGCAGCGCATCAACCAAATAGGTGAGCGGGTTCAGGACGGCCACAACCTGCAGCCAGTTGGGCATCATCGCCAGGGGGTAGATGGCGTTGCTGGCGAAGAAGAGCGGCATGGTGAGCACTTGGCCGATGCCCATGAAGCGCTCGCGCGACTTCACGATGCAGGCGATGATGAGCGAAAACGTGGAAAAGGTCGCCGCGCCCAGGGCCACCGCGAATAAGACTCCCAGGATGTCCAGCGGGTTCCAGTTGATTTGAATGCGCAAGGCCAAAGCGATCAAATAAATGATGAAGGTTTGCACCAGGCCGCGAAATCCCGCGGAGACGGCTTTTCCGATCACGAGTGATGTCCGGTGCGCGGGACTCACCAGCAATTTGTGGACGATGCCCAAGTCGCGCTCCCAGATCACGGCGATGCCGTAAAAGATGGCGGTGAAAAGGACGCTCTGCGCGAGGATTCCCGGCGTCATGAACGCCAGATAACTGACGTTGCCGGTGGGAATGCCGCGAACCTTGCTGAAAACTTTGCCGAAAATCACCAGCCATAGGACCGGCTGGACGGCTCGGGAGAAGAGCTCGGTTGGATCACGGAAAAGCTTTTTCAGTTCGACCTGAGCGATAGCGGTTATCTCGCGAAAGAAATCAAGGAAGTGCGATGCATCAGCCAAGGCGGCTGGCAGTTCTGCGGGTCTGGCGGATGTCATGAAAATTGCCTCCTTCCTCGATCGAAGCCCCACTGTAGTGCACAAAAACATCGTCGAGCGTGGCGTCGGGGCCAAGAGTGGCCTTGAGGTCCGCGGGCTTGCCGGTCACGGCGACTTTTCCTAAGTGCATAAGCGCGAGAACATCGCAGAGCGCGTCGGCTTCGTCCATGTCGTGGGTGGTGATCAGAATGGTCGTATTGAAATCGCGGCGCAAGTCGCGCAGACGGTCCAACACGGTATGGCGGGCGACGGGATCGAGCCCAATGGTAGGCTCATCAAGAAAAAGGACAGTGGGGCGATGCAGCATGGCTTGGGCGACTTCGAGGCGGCGAATCATTCCGCCGGAATAGGTCTTCACGAGTTTGCCGGCGGCTTCGGACAGGCCCATAAACTGCAGCGCTTCGGAGACGCGGCTATTGCGGTCGGCGCGCGCCATTCCGTAAAGCTTGGCGCTGAGCATCAAGTTCTCTTGGCCCGTGAGAGCACCGTCGGCGCTCAGCATTTGCGGAACGTAGCCGATCCTTCGGCGGACTTCCGCGGGCCTTTTGGCAACGTCGAAGCCGGCGACGAGGGCCGTGCCAGAAGTGGGGACGAGGAGCGTGGTAAGCATCTTGATGGTGGTACTCTTGCCGGCGCCGTTTGGGCCCAGCAGGCCGAAGATCTGGCCATAAGGAACGCGAAGGTCGATGTGGTCGACAGCCGTCATGTCCCCGAAGCAGCGCGTAAGGGCAATGGTTTCTATGGCGTTTGGTTCGGCAGTTTGCGAGTCGCGTCCAGAGTCCATCTGTATATTGCGGAGCCTCCTCTAAAGCCATGATGCCACGAACTGATTGTGAGGATGTGGATCTTTGCGTCGAGCGCAGTTAGCGCGAACCATCAACACGAAAGGCGAATAAGCAAGTACTCCTATGAAATCAATGAGTTAGCAGAAAACGGAGTAGAATCCGGTCTCGGAGAAGAATTGGCTGCGGGGCTTGGACTCGAACCAAGATAACCTGCTCCAGAGGCAGGCGGACTACCAATTGTCCGACCCCGCACCAGCGCAAAATCCTACACGACCTACTACACCTTGTCGAGTTAGCACGTCAACCACCATTAGTACAGGAGTACCTGTCCCTCCGAACAGCTCCCGAAAAATAAAGTCCAGTACTATTGCGCTGACCCGCGCGGCGGCCGAAAATTTCACTAAGGAGAGGATAGAGCACGATGGGGACCTTCACTACCGAAGCGCCCACTTCTGTTGCAGAAAACAAGCCCAAGCGGGGTGGGGCAGATGCGCTTGAAAAAGAAGCGATCGGTCTGGACGTTTCGGTGCGAATTCACGGTTCACAAGTAACCGCCGTCGTGCTGGATACGACCGAACACGTCGAACCGTTCGAAGAAGACACCTCGACGATGATCGTGTTTCCTCGCGGCGCGGTGGTAAAGTTGCGGGCGCGCGTCCGCACTGGACACGCAGTGGTTCTCACTCACGTCGGGACAAAGCAAACGGCGCTCTGCCGGATCATTCAGGTAAATAGCGCTGCTAACGTCTCGCATTACGTCAAGCTCGAGTTTATTCAGCCAGCACCGGGATTCTGGGGAGTTCATTTCCCCTCCGACGACAGCGTTCCCGTCACCGCAGCGCATGAAGAGCCCGCGTCCGTCAGTGAAGAGCGGAAGCAACCACCGGCGCCAGTAGCCCCTGTTATGAGCGCTCCGCCGGCGATCGTTTCGCCTGCACCACCGGTTTTGCCACGCGTGGAAGCGCCGCAACCGGTAGCGAAACCCTTCGTCCGCGAAGTGGTGAAAGATATCCCGAAACCGGCCGCGCCGCCGGTGAATTATGGAATTTCCGAGGATCCGCACACGAACGAGGTGGTTCCCCTGGCGAATACCCCACCGGCGAGAGCGCCAAGCGCGCCAAAACCTCCGGCAATAATCGCTCCACCTCCTCGCGCCGCCACTCCCTCCATCGAGACACCGCCGATATTCGATTCACTGTCGACGGGCGAAGAAATCTTCGGAAAGGAACCCGCGGCGGCGGAGCAGACAGCAATTCTGAAGCCCGATCCAAAGGCGGTTCTCGCATTTGGGCGCTCCCTCGACCCTTCTTCCCTGTTACAGGGCGAAGAAGTTCCGAAACGGCATACGGGCCTAAAAGCATTTCTTAGCGTGGCGACCGTGGTGATCCTCGCGGCCGGCGCTGTCTACTACGTGCGGCAGTATCGCCGGAACGCGCGTCAGACCTTGAGCGCAACAGCACCAGCAAGTATTCCTCAGGCACCTTCCACAGCGCCTTCGGCAGCGCCGAGTGCAACCCCGGTGCAGACTGCGGCAGAATCGCCGGCAACGCCCGCTCTCGAAACTCCTTCGCCGGCGAAAAACCAACCGGCTTCGAAACGGGAACCCGTACGGGCAGAGGGAAACAGCATCACCATAACTCCCGCCCATGACGCCGCGAAGAGCACTGTTCCGGAGAGCCATCCGACGATCTCCAATGGACTGGCCAACATCTACGCGGGGGACTTAGCTGCTCGCCCACAAGCGGCGCAGCACAATAGCGCCCCTGTTGACGCGCCACTGCCGACGATCAGCAGTTCTCCGAAAGATCTGGCAAGCGCTTCCGCAAACGCGGGTCTCAACTCACTGGTAGGCGGTGCGCCGTCCAGCCTTCCGGCGCCGCCCAAGCCTGCGGCGGTGGTTCGCGGCGGACAGGTGACGCAACCACGACTGATTCATAGCGTGCCGCCGGTTTATCCGGCGGTGGCGACTGCCAACCGCACGGAAGGCGACGTCGAAATCGAGGCGGTTATCGATCCAACGGGAAAGGTGACCTCGGCCAAAGTTATCTCCGGCCCCGCACTCTTGAGAGCCGCCGCGGTGGACGCCGTCCGCCAACAGAGGTATTCGCCGGGGACTCTCGACGGAAAACCGATCACCATGCAATACAAAGTGACGATCCGGTTCCGTCTCGGCCAATGATGGAATTGCACCGAGGTTAGCGCGCCAGCAGCCCGCTCTGCTCAGCAGAAACAGCCGCTCGTTGTGGCATGAAATGCCCACTGGCGGTTTTATCTACTTCGCAGGAACCAGCCTTTTGTTGACGATGTAATACTCCGTGCCACGCCATTCGATTCGCCGCTTGAAGAAACTCATAAGCCACACGGTGAAGGCGAAGGCATCACGCAGCGGCACCAGGTACATCTTCCGGCGCAGTATGGGGTCTCGGAGGCCCCACACGCCAACGGTCCAGGCCATCAGCCCGCGCAAGACGACATATCCGGCGACGTAAAACGCCGCAATGGGCCACGAGGGAGCAATGGCCGCGGCCAGAATTGTCCAGGGCAGACCGTGCGTGAAGATCAGCGAAAAATGGCCCCAAGGCCGGGAAGTTTTCATCGTGAGGTTCCAGCGAACCTGATGGCGAAAGCATTGGGAAAGAGTCTGCGACGGGAAGACGGTGAAGACGGGGAAAGTGGCCACCTCGACGCGATAGCCGAGCGCCGCGATGCGATGGCCCAGCTCGTAGTCGTCTGAGAAATGATTGACGAGCGCTTCGAAACCGCCGATTTCCGCCAGGCGCGGCTTGGTGGTCGCCATGGTAGCGCCGAGAGTGAAGTCCACGCCACCCAACTGCCATGCCGAGAGCACGCCAGCGTCAAAGTCCGAGGTATTGCCGAGAGCTTCCATTTCTGAGACCAGAGAACCATCGGTGATGCCACGGTATAAACACGTGACGGCGCCGACTTTGGGGTCCTCAAACGGCGAGGCGACCGCATGGAGATAGCCGGGAGCCACGCGAATATCGCTGTCGCTGATGATCAAGATCTCGTGCCGCGCTTCGCGAACCATGCGGCAAAGCTTGTTCACTTTATCGCTCGTGCCCAAGGGCTCGGCACCAATCAGCAGGCGAATCTTGCACTGAGGAAAATCGCGAATGAGTTTTTCGATGACCGGCACGGCAGGATCATTGTTTTCCGTTACGTCGAAGATAATTTCGAAGTCCGGATATTCCTGGCGGCAGAAACTCGCGTAATTCTCGTAGGTTTCGCGGTCCAGGCCGCGCACCGGCTTGAGCACGCTGACGGGCGGCGTAAAATCCTTTTGAGCCGGAGGCCGCTTGCGAAAAAACCGCAGCGCGGCGGTGATGGCCAGAATATAGTAAGCAAACGGCCCGAGCGCGAGAGCAAGCAGCGTCCATCGCGCGATTTCACGCCACACGGATCGTCCTTGAAGTGAGATTCACAGCTTTCCCTGGGAGTATTTTCAACTCGCGCAGACCAGCAGAACGCCCAGACAAACGAGCATGACGCCGACCCAGCGCCGCGCCTCGATGTGCTCGCCGAGGAGGAATTTCCCGCCGAATGCGCCCACCACGTAACTGAGCGCCGTCAACGGCACCACAAAGCTGACGTTTTCCCAGGAGAGCAGCATCAGGAGCGCAAAAAATGACACCGCCATCAGGAACAGGCCCAGCCACATCCATCCCACGCCAAACGCACGGCCGATGACGCGCAGCAGGTTGGCAGGCGTGAAGTTTTGGACTTCGCCAATCTGCTTCATCGTGTGCGTCACCGCTAACTCCCCGCCGGTGCCACCGAAGATGATGACCGCCAGCGAAATGGCGTCCTGCGCTGTCATCCCTCCTCCGTGGTTCGTGGCGGCGTCCCGCCCACCAATAGGACGCCCAGGCAAATGACTAGGACACCAATCCACCTCATTCGCGGGATGACCTCGCCTAAGAGCAAATAGCCGAGCAAGGCCACGAACAAGTATCCCGTTGCGGAGGCCGGCTGGACGTAACTGTAATCGGCCCAGGACAGCACCAGCAAATAGGCTACAAAGAAAAGCAGCAAAGAAGTGATGCCCAGCCATATCGGGCCGGAGCGGAACGTTCTTTCAAACGCGGAGAGCAGGGCGGAAGGATGCCAATTGGATATCGCGCCAATCTGTTTCATCCCCTTGCGCAGAAACACGTCTCCGAGGGGTCCAAACGTCGCCATCAAGGCGATGAGGAAAATGGTCTTGCCGTGTAGCCGATGCGAAAACCTCATGCGCCCTGGGTTTCTGTGGGAAATTCAGTGCCGCTACGGTTCGGTATCGTCGTCTTCACACCAACGGATGGCGGTTGCTTCGCAGGGGTCTTTCCGCTCTTGGCATACTTCAATCGCTCGGCGCGCAGCCGCAAGAAAGAAACTGCTTCGTGATAGAGGCGCTTGCGCTCGTGCGCATCCCACAGGGCGTCACGCACAATTCGCCAGGCTACTCGCGGGCGGAAATAGTAGGAATCGTAGAAGTGATTCACCGCGTCCATCATCTGTTCGCGGTTAAGTCCCGGATATTCAAGGTGCGGAAGCTGATGCCCGCCGGAATCGGCGAGCGCCTCGGTCGCCAAGAATCCATTCGCAGAAGCGAGATTGTAGAGCTCCGTTCCGGGATAGGCATGCGCCATGGAAACCTGAATCGTCTCGCAATCGAGCTCTCGCGCGAAATCCATGGTCTTCTGGATGGTTTCTTTTGTCTCACCCGGCAGACCAATGATGAAGTCGCCGTGAACGCGGATGCCCACCTTCTTGCAGTTGGCCGCAAACGTGCGCGCCATTTCGACCGTCGCACCCTTTTTGATGTTCTTCAGGATTTGCGGATCGCCGGATTCGAAGCCCACGATGAAAAGCCGGGCCCCCGCATCGGCCATTCCTTTCAACGTTTCATAGTCGCTGTGCACGCGGGCGGTGCAGGACCAGCGGAAGCCGACTGGCTTGAAGCGTTTACAAAGTTCCAGCACGCGGTCTTTGCGAATGTTGAAGGTGTCATCGTCAAAGAAGAACTCCTTGGCCTGCGGGAACATGCGGTGCGCTTGCTCGAATTCCCGCGCGACGCTGTCCACCGATCGCACGCGCCATGTATGTCCCGAGAGGGTCTGTGGCCACAGGCAGAACGTGCACTGCGCCGGGCAGCCACGCGAGGTGTAAAAGGAGACGAAGGGATGAAGGAGGAAGGGAACCGTGTAGCGTTCAATCGTCAAGTCGCGCTTGTAGATATCCGTTGCAAACGGCAGCTCATCCAGTTCCGCCGTATGCAGCGGCGGACGAGTGGGATTATGCACAACCTTGCCATCTTTGAGGTAGCTGGCGTTGGCAATTTCGCTGAGCGGTTTGCCCTGGGCGAACTCCGTGACGGCGTAGTCGAATTCACCGCGCACGACAAAATCGATATCCGAGCTCGCGAGCAGGCTTTCCGCCGGCTTGATTTGCACGTGTGGGCCCACGAAGGCAATCTTCAAGCCGGGCTTGGCCTCCTTCATAGCCCGGGCCATTTTCAGGTCGCTTTGGAAGCCGACGGTGGACGTGAACAGGACGAGGAATTCGTAGTCTTTAGCGATCTGGATGGTCTGTTGTGGCGTGATTTTGTGCGGCGGCGCATCGAGCAGCCGGCTTCCTGGCAACATTCCGGCAGGATAGGTAAGCCACACCGGATACCAATAGGATTCGATCTCGCGAGTTGCGGGCCAGCGGGAACTGGCGCCTCCGTCGAAATTCTCGAAACTCGGCGGATTCAGCAAGAGAGTTTTCATCACCGACGCCATGCAACATCCTCCTCAGTCTTAGTGGGACGGCCCGATCAATATCAGCGAGTAAACCTTAATTCTACTTGAATTCGCAACGCCGTAATAGCGAAGGTTTTCCAATGTTCTCATGGGAATACTTTCGCCAACTGCCCGGTTGCCTGAAGCAAATCCAGCTGTGCACGCTCGTGGGAAAGGCCCGCATCCAAGAATGCCAGCCATTTTTCGTTCTCCACAACGCGGGCCTGCTCCAACTGGTCCAAAGTTGCGTGGCCCTGATTGAACTGGGCTTCCCTATCCTGAAGCTGTTCCTGGGCAAGCTGCAAATCGAGACGCGCTACTTCCTGCGCGGCGTCCGCCTCCTTCAGCGCCTGGACCTTTTGCTCCGCTCCCTGCTCCACGGCGCTCCTCGTTGCGGCCAATTCAAGATTGGCCTCGTCAAAGTCGCTTCGTGCCAAGGCCACCTGGGACGAGGTCTTAGCAGCAAAGATGGGGATGGTCACCTGAATTCCAACATTGACGTTGTTGCGCTGGAACTTCGAAAAGAACTCCTGGTAATTATTGATCTTGCTCAGCACGCTATATTCCCCAATGATGTCGATCGTCGGCCAATAGGAACCCTTGGCACCCCTCAGCAACTGTTGCCGCGCGAGACGATAGTTCTCCGCTTCCTGCAAAGCAGAGCTATGTTCCACCACGTCCGTCAATACGTTGGATGCAGGTTGGGCCGATTCGGAAGCCAGCGTGTCGTCGGAGGAAGCTTGTAAGGGCTGGTCGGCAGGAAGGCCGGTCATTTTGCGCAGCTGCTCGGTGAGCACCTGCTCGCGGTCACGATAATGGACGATCCGCTGCTCCACTTTGGCAAGCTGGAGCTGGCTTTGCGTCACCGCCATGGGCAGCTCCAGTCCGGCCGCTTCCCGCTGTTGCATCAGATCGAGAATCTGCTGCGCGCTGCCGCGCTCGCCCTGAAGCACTTGCAGGGATCGTTGAACATCCGCGAGCTCCAGATAGGAGCTTGCCGCGCTTACAATCACGTTCTCACGCGCGTTCTGATATGCCACTTCTTCGTTTTTCGCCAGGTCTTCGTCGGCATGCAACTGTCCTCGCTGTTGCTTATCGAGAAGCGCCTGGTTGTACGACATTTCAAAAACCGCCGGCGCGGAGCCGCTGGGTGTCTGCGGGAAGCCGTTCGTATACGCAGCCCCTGACCCTGTGTACAAATTAGGCAAGAAGCTTGAGCGATCGACGCCGACTGTATTTTTCGCCACCGAGTATCGAACGCGCGCCAGAGCCAAATCCGGGCTGTGCGCCAGAGCCAGCCTTACAACTTCCGCGAGGCTCACGATCGGCCCGGCGGGCGCTGCTTGCGCTTTCGTGTTTGGATCGGAAGGATTCTGCGAAGAGGCGCTGTGTGGTGTTTGCTGGGCCATCGCAGGAACACAAAGCAGTAAGCTACATATCGTGACTGTACATGCAATTTTCATCTTCAGTCCTATTCGTAGTGCAATGATTCGACCGGTTGGAGTCTTGCCGCTTTACTCGCGGGAAGGTATCCAAAAAGAATTCCCGTCGCGCACGAGACAACGAATGCCAGAATGACCGATGGCCAGGAAATCGGGATTTCGATGCCGGGGGGCACGGGGAAAAGCCGGATGATCGCGGTGACCACGAAAGGAATCACGATCGCGACCATGATCCCAACGAGCGCCCCGGCGCCGCTGATAATCCCTGCCTCGGTCAAGAACTGATACAGAATCTCCTCGCGCCGCGCGCCGACGGCTTTGCGAATGCCAATCTCGCGGGTTCTCTCGGTAACACTCACAAGCATGATGTTCATAATGCCGATCCCACTGATCACCAACGCAATCATAGCAATAAGTAACAACACAATTGTGAGCGCCAGAGAAATGTAGCGCGCCGTTTCCAAGATGGAAGAGAGATTCTGAACGCTGTAGGCGGCGTCGGCGCGGTGACGCGACCTGAGGATTTCGGCGACTTCGCGTGTCACCAGCGAAACATCCTCGGGATTATCCGCCTGCGCATAGAAAGTCTTGATGTAACTTTGGCCGGTGTAATATTGAATCAGGGGAAACGGCACGAGGACGGAGTCGGTGGTGATTTCCGTCTCGCCAAACGTCTGCACGCGTTCCCGAAAAACCCCAATCACCGTAAAATCCAGGTCGCCCACATGAATACTCCGCCCCACCGGATCGTCGTAAGGAAAAGCTACGTCGGCAAGATGTTCGGTGAGCAGGCAGACCTTGCTGCTGGTCAAGAAGTCGCCATCGTCGAAGTAACGTCCTCGCATGACTACGAGATTGCGGATCTGCTGAAAGCCCAACGTCACGCCCACCAGGCTCACGGGACGTGTGGTGCTGGCGGCGGTAACGGTCATGTGAATGTCGTAAGTACCTGCAACGTGAACGGCTTGAGGAATGCCCCGCTGTATCGCATCCAGATCACCCATCGAAATCTGGTCGGCCAGCGAGACGTTTTGCCCGATGTTGGTGCTGACCAGAGAGGCATAGACGATGTTCGAGCCTACCGCCTCGATCTGGCCAATAATGAATTTCTTGCCCGCCAGCGCAACCGTGACCACCAGGACGATGCACGCGCTACCGATCACCACGCCCAGCATCGTCAGGCCGGCGCGCAACTTGTTCGCGCGCAGCGACTCTAGCGCCAGATTCCAGGTTTCCTCCCAGACCATTCCCGCAGTCCTCTCGAATGGTGTCACTATAACAAATCGAACATAGGGCCAGCCCGATAATTCTTGACGCTCTGGCCATCACCTCGCTAGGATGCTATCAGTGAACACGCGAGACGCCTCAATGAGGGATTTTTCGACAGCTACTGCAGCAAATTTGAAGATGCCGGCGAAAGGCCACGAATGATAGAAGGCAAGCGCGTCGCTGTCGTCCTGCCAGCCTACAATGCGGAAAAAACGTTAGAAGCCACGGTTCGAGAGCTTTCCCCCCTCGTAGATATCAAGATTCTGGTCGACGATTCGAGCACCGATGGTACGGCGAAGCTTGCGCAAGAGCTCGGGCTCCAAGTTTTCGTCCACGACCGCAATTACGGGTATGGACGCAACCAACAGACTTGTTATCGCGAAGCTCTGGCGTCCGGCGCTGACATCGTCGTGATGCTGCATCCGGACTATCAATACAATCCCGCTCTGGTTCCTGCGCTCGCCAGCATGATTGCCTGCGGCAACTGCGATGTCGCTCTGGGCTCGCGCATTCTCGGTGGCGGAGCGCTGCGCGGGGGCATGCCGCTCTACAAGTATATTTCCAACCGTGCGCTTACGGCGTTTGAAAACCTGTTACTCGGTGCGAAGCTCTCGGAATACCATACGGGCTACCGCGCGTTCAGCCGCGAAGTCCTCCTGGCTTTGCCATTGCTCGAGAACTCGGACGATTTTGTGTTCGACAACGAAGTTCTGGCGCAGGTCTTGTTTTTTGATTTCCGCATCGGAGAGATTTCCTGCCCGGCGCGGTACTTCGAGGAAGCCTCTTCGATCAATTTCAGCCGCAGTGTTCGCTACGGCTTCGGCGTGCTGGGTACATCGCTGAAGTTCTTTCTGCAGAAACTCGGCGTTTTACGCTTCCGCATATTCAAGAAGACGGGCCGCAAGCTCGATCTGAACTATTACTCTCTTGGTGTCCGTGAAGTTGCTGCAACACGTGTATAGAATTCACTCCGCCGAGGCGTATCCTTCCGCGTTTACGAACTGGCGGGCTCGACCGCTGCTTTTGCGTTGCGGGAAATCCGAGTGAAGCGAAAAGAATTTGTACTTCTGCTGCTCCTCACGCTCGGAGCTCTTTTTGTTCATGGCTATCATCCGGCAGCAGAAGACGCCGAAATCTACATTCCCAACATCGTCAAGATTCTCCATCCCTCTTACTATCCATTCGGCCAGGAATTCTTCAACGCCAATGCGCACCTGACGCTTTTCCCGCACCTTATCGCCTGGCTGGTGCGGATTATGCACGCGTCTCTCGATTGGGTGCTCTTCTGCGGTTACGTCGCTTCGGTTTTTCTGCTGCTGCTCGCGTGTTTCCGCCTTGCGTCCAAGTGTTTCTCGACGCCGGCAGGCCAATGGGGAGCCGTAACGATGGTTGCTTGCCTTCTGACCCTGCCCGTCGCGGGCACATCGTTGTACATTTTCGATCAGTACCTGAATCCACGCTCGATCTCCGCATTTGCGGTGATATTTGCGATTGACGCTGCGGTGGAACACAGGCATAGCCGCATCGCGTTCTGGCTGCTCTTGACTTCCGTAATCCATCCCTTCATGACTGTCTTTGCTGTCGTTTTTATTGCCTTGTGGCTGATTCAGAATCGTAGATCGGCGCGCGCTCCGTCAATGGCCGGAGCTTCGATTCTGTCCGTCGCTGGATTTTCCCTGAAAGCGCCGTCTGCTACCTATTGGCGATGTTTGCAGGATCACCGCTACTACTTCCTGCTTCGCTGGACGTGGTACGAATGGCTGGGAATTCTTGCTCCCTTTGCGATTCTGTGGTGGTGCAAGAAGCTTGCAGAGCGGCGGGGGCATTCGACGCTCGCACGCCTGACCTGGACCATCTTCGTTTTTGAATTGATCTGTTTTACCGCAGGCCTCATTGTCACCATTCCCCATCCACTCGAGATCCTTGCCCCGTATCAGCCCATGCGAAGTTTGCAACTGGTGTATCTCCTTATGTTCCTGATTATCGGAGGATTGCTGGGCGAGTACGTTTTGAAGACCCACTTCCTTCGGTGGGCGGTGCTGTTCGTTCCGGTCGCGGCGGGCCTGTGCATCGCCCAGGTCGAGCTCTTCCCGGCCACGCGCCACGTGGAATGGCCGGGCACGGCACCGATCAATCCATGGCTTCAGGCGTTCGTGTGGATCCGCGGAAACACTCCTACGGATGCCATGTTCGCGCTGGACCCAAATTACATGGCCCTGCCGGAGGAAAACTATCAGGGATTCCGCGCCACGGCTGAGCGCAGCCGCTTGGCTGACGCCAAGAAAGATTGGAGCGACGCCGTTCTTTATCCTTGGCTCCCTCTTGCCGACGACATCTCTGCACAAGTCGAAGCTGCCGCCGGATGGAAAAACTTCGGCACCGCCGACTTTGCCCGCTTGAAGGAAGCCTATGGCGTCAGCTGGATCGTCATCGAGAAACCGGGCACCAACGGTCTAGACTGCCCCTACGAAAACGTCGCGCTACGTGTATGCCGCATAGCAAATCTTCAAAAATAGAGTTTTTCCTTCGATAGGCCTTGTTTTATACTCCGGCGCAGCGAGCGACAAAAATCCTCGAAACATCATCCAACTTTTTCGTGCGGTTTGGGTTAGCGACTGATGAAAGGCGGCCAACCTTCCGATGACGACTGTCTCCGCGGAGACCGAAAGCCTCCGGCTATTCCCGTATGATCGCTGGACCACTCAACTTTCCCAGCTTTCGCCGCGCTATCAGCATGCCGAGCCCTTTCCGCACATCCATCTGGCCGATTTTCTTGACGCCCGCACGGCGCGTTCTGCCGCGGACGAGTTTCCCGAGTCCTCCAGCGATACGTGGATCCAATACAAGCACTTCAATGAGAACAAAGCGGGGCTGGCCAAGCGCGAATTATTCCCAGAAGCCCTCGGCAAGATCGTTGATGAACTGAACGGACCGGAATTTCTCGACTGGCTCTCGAAGCTTACCGGCATCCCCGATCTCGTCGCCGATTCCTCTTTGGAGGGCGGAGGATTGCATCAATCCGCGCGCGGCGGCTTCTTGAATCTTCACACCGATTTTACCATGCACCATCACCATAAGAATTGGAAGCGCAGAATCAACCTGATCCTGTATCTGAATTCCCACTGGGAACTCGAATGGGGCGGAGCGATCGAGCTGTGGGACGAAAAGATGAGGCGGTGCTGTGCAAGCGTTCCGCCGCTTCTAAATCACGCGCTGATTTTCAGTACCACCGATTACTCTTACCACGGCTTCCCCGAAAAGCTGCGCTGCCCGGAGGGTGCCTCGCGCAAGAGCCTGGCTCTCTACTATTACACGATCGAGCGCGATTCGCAGTTCGCAGGGCGCTCCACGGATTACCAGGCTCGCCCAACCGACAGCAAGGCCAAGTCAGCTCTCATTTGGCTGGATAAGAAGGCAGTCCACTTGTATTCGCGGGCGAAAGAGAAATTCGGAATCAGCGACGATGCCGCCAGCAAAGTGCTCGCCTTTTTTTCTCGAAAGAAGTGAAGAGCAGGATCCTTCGCTACGAATTCCCAGCAGACAAGTGCCCTAAGTATCTCCGCACCGCATCCTCCCACGCAGGCAGCAGCTCGATTCCCTCGCGCTTCAGGTGCGCATTTTCGAGCTGCGAATTCCGCGGACGCCGCGCCGGCCGCATTGTCTCCTCGCTCGAAATGGGAATCACCAGCACATGGTGAAAGCCCGCTTGCCGCAAGATCTCCCGAGTGAATTCGATCCGCGAAGTAAATCCCTGGTTGGTCAAGTGGTAGAGCCCGTACGGTCCACGCCGCAGGATTCGTTCAATTCCCATGGCGGCATCGAGGGTGTAGGTGGGCGCCAGACGCTGATCCTTGACAATTCTGAGCGGCTGACCTTTTCTCCCTGATTCGGCGACCAGCGACACGAAATTATTCCGATAAGGACCAAAGACGCCGCACACTCGCACAATCCAGCAACGATCCAGATGCTTCCCGACTTCCCGCTCGCCTTCGAGCTTGCTTCGCCCGTAAACGCTCAGCGGCCGAGGCTCATCTTCCTCAACGTACGGGTCAGCCTTCTCGCCATCGAAGACGTAGTCCGTGCTGACGTGCATCAGCGGAATATCCGAATCCCTGCAGATACTTGCCAAATTGCGCGGCCCCTCCGCATTGACGCGGAAAGCCAGTTCCTGTTGCGTTTCGCAGGCGTCCACGTCCGTGAAAGCGGCAGCATTCACCACCGCATCGGGCTGCGCCGCTTCCAGAATCTCGCGCATCGCGCGTTCGTCCGTGATATCCGCTTCGGCGTGGCTTGCGGCAACGATCTGATGCCGCGGAGAAAGCACTTCGGCGATTGCGCGCGCCAGCATTCCTTGCTTGCCAGTGAGAAATATCTTCAAGGGACGTTTCAGAGCTGCGCCAGGGTTGCGCGGCGCTTGACGTAGAATTTTTCGTAGTATTCCTGATATTCGCCGCTGGTTGCCTCGCGCACCCAATCGCCGTTGGCGCGATACCAGTCAACCGTATGCTGGAGTCCGGCATCGAGGTCCACTTGGGGCTGCCAACCAAGTTCGTGGCGAATCTTCGAATCATCAAGCGCGTAACGCCGATCGTGCCCGGGGCGGTCCTGCACGAATTCAATCAGGCCATCGGGCGCAGACAGAAGCTTCAGCAGACTGCGCACAATTCCGATATTGGGAACAGGCCGGCCCGAGCCGATATTATAGATTTCTCCGATACGCCCTTTTTGCAGCACCGCGTCGAGCGCGCGGCAATGGTCTTCCACGAAAATCCAGTCCCGCTCGTTCAACCCATCACCGTAGACCGGCAGCTTTTTCCCTGCCAGGACGTTGGAAATCATGAGCGGAATCAGCTTCTCGGGAAACTGATACGGCCCGTAGTTGTTTGTGCATCGCGTGATGATCGCCGGGAATTTGTGAGTCTGTACGTAACTGCGCACCATCAAGTCGGATGCGGCTTTGCTCGCCGCATAAGGGCTGTTCGGCGCAAGCTCGGATTTCTCTGACGCCATTTCCTTCGGCGCCATGCTGCCGTAAACCTCATCGGTGCTGACGTGCAAGAAGCGCGGCACTTTGCGCTTCCGCGCCGCTTCGAGCATCACCCACGTTCCTTCCACGTTGGTGCGAATGAACTCGCGCGCTCCCGCGATGCTGCGGTCGACGTGGCTTTCGGCGGCGAAGTGCGCTACTGCGTCGAAGCCTTCGGCCAGCACGCCGTCGACGGCATCGGCGTCACAAATATCAGCGCGGACGAAGCGGTAATTGGGCTGGGAATCGATGTCCGCCAGATTGCGCAGATTCCCCGCATACGTCAGCTTGTCAAAATTTACGATTTCCACGCCCGCATGCGCGCTGAGGAAATATCGAATGAAGTTCGAGCCAATGAAACCCGCCCCGCCGGTAACCAGGACTTTCATCGGCGCGATTCCATCGGCTTAGCCTAGCCGTATGTCCCAGTTATAAGGAATGCTCGGGTCGTTGTAGGGAACGCGAAACTCGTCCGGCTTGTCGCGACGGTATGCCTCCGTGGGGCAGTTAATCACAATCGCTTCCGTCTCGCTGATGCATTTGAACCCGTGGTAGACGAAATTGGGAATTTGCACCAGGATCGTGTGGTGCTCACCTTGAAAAAACTCGTTCACCTCGCCATGCGTCGGTGATTTCTCGCGGGCATCGTAGAGCACGAGCTTGATCATTCCCCGCACGGTACAAAAACTGTCGATTTGCATTTTGTGATAGTGCCAGCCCTTGACCACGCCAGGATAGGCCGTGGTCATGTACAGCTGACCGAACTTGATGAACTCCTTGTCGTCGTCGCGCAGGATTTCCATAAGCCTGCCGCGCTCGTCGGGGATCATTTTGAGCTGCTTGATGCGCACACCTTCAATCATGATTTCCCGCTCGCCTCCCGCGACCTGACTCCGGCCTTGACTGCGCCGACTTTGTTCGCGCCGCCCTTCGCCACCAGGTTATTGGCCAGCAGCAGCGATTCAAAGGTTCCTGCGTCGGTCCACCAACCCTCCATTACGCTATGGCGCAGCTGCCCTTCCGCCAGATACTGATTGTTCAGATCTGTGATTTCCAGTTCGCCGCGGCCGGAGGGCTTCAACACGCGAATTTTTTGAAATACGGTCGTATCGTACAGATAAAAACCGGTCACCGCATAATTCGATTGCGGGTGCTGTGGCTTCTCTTCGATGCGCACGATGCGCCCGGACTCGAATACCGGAACACCGAAACGCTCCGGATGCGGCACTTCCTTCAGGAAAATATGCGCGCCCGTTCCCGCGCGCCGGAACTCCTCGCAGCCTGCGATGATGTTGCCTTCGATGATGTTGTCGCCCAGCACCACACAAATGGGATGCTCGTCGGCAAAATGCTCCGCCAGCCGCAGCGCATCGGCGATGCCGCCTTCGCCTTCCTGATACGCATAGGAAAGATGGCGCAAGCCAAAATCCTTACCGTTGCCGAGCAATCGCAGAAAATCGCCGGCACTGTGCCCGCCGGTGACCAGCAGAATGTCTGTGATTCCGGCATCCACGAGGGTCTGAATAGGATAAAACACCATCGGCCGGTCGTAGATGGGCAACAGGTGCTTGTTGGTCACGCGCGTCAAGGGGAAGAGGCGTGAACCTGTTCCACCGGCCAGCACCACACCTTTCATCGTCACCACGTAAGAGCCCCCTTCTTA
>JASHQB010000121.1 GCA_030037775.1 Candidatus Acidiferrales bacterium | reverse complement strand
AATTCAGGTACGATACTGAACCATTCGAGTTCATTCCGCATTTGTCGATTATCGATGTATTGATGTGGAATTCTCCTGAAACCGTTAGAAACGCAATAAGCATGTGCGCTTCCACCGATCAAGCACCGGTGGGCTAGGCGTTGATGAACGGCATCACCGAAAAGTATGAGATGAATGTCACCGTCGATTCTCACTTGCGCACGAAGACCTTGTCCATCTCTAGGAATGCAAAAGCTGCCATAGCTAACGATACGTCGGAGGCGATTTAAGTTGTAATTCCAATTTGAGGAGGTGGAGTCGAGCGCTTTCGGATCGCAGCGAATCTTGGCGGAGTGCCGAAAACGCGGCGAACTAAGGCACCGCAAGAAGTTCGTCGCTGCGGTCGACGGAGAGAGAATTGAGGGATTGAATTTTGTATTTGCGCTCGGTGAGAAAGTGAATACATTGGCTGTGAGCGGCCGGACCATGAGTGGCCAAGAAAATTATGCAAGGGTGAGCGGCAAGCGTTTGCGCGCAACCCCGCAAAGCGTCGGCCTCGGCTCCTTCTACGTCGATTTTCAACACGTTTGGCGGCAGGGTGATCTTGCTGCGGACGAGCGTGTCGAGGCAGACAGTGCGCACGGCCTGATTTCCCGATTTAGAAAGCCAGCCCATCGAGCGAGGACGCGACGAATCGAAGCGCGCAGCGCCGTCGACGCTCGAGACAGCGGCTTCGATGACCTCGCAATTGGCGAGATGATTTATCGCGATATGTTTTCGAAGATCCGTGAGATTTTCCGACAGCGGCTCGAAGCAAAACACGTGACCCTTTGGCCCAACGCGCACACTTGCAAGGAGACTATAGAAGCCAACGTTTGCACCAATGTCATACACGACATCGCCCGGCCTAACCGCCTCGTAGAATGCCCGTTGCTTCTCCAACTCATAGCTCCCAATCCAGCACCCATGTCTACTGGAACCGACTATCCACTTTTTCCCTCTCAAGGGCCCCTGCAAAATCGGTACTACCATCTTCTGGGGGATCAATCGCAGCGGCGTGCGCACCAGCCGGCCAATGAAACTTTCATTCGGGATACGGGAGAAATTGATCGTCGGTGAACTCCTAACATGCCGTCTCTAACTCATTCTACACAAGTTCCACATCGATAAAAGAGCCAGGATTCCTTTAGACTTTGCACCTGGCTGTTGCGCAAGGGGCCCGATGCGGCGGCAAGTCGCCCGTTGCGGACGGCCGCGGCGGCCGTTTAGAGTCCCGCAGCTGGCCCCGATATACAAGGCTCCACACAAGAAAACCGTAAAGAAATCTTGAGAAAATCGGATAATTGTGAGCCCAACGGAAGAAAGGTGCGTTCGCCGGTTTCGGATATGGACCGAGCCAACATCGTAATTGTAGGGGGCGGGGTGGTGGGCTGCGCGATTGCGGCAGCCGCGTCGGCGAAATGGAGCGACGTTTTTTTGCTGGAGCAAATGCCGAAACTTGGCATGGGCGCGAGTTCGAGAAACAGTGGGGTGATTCATTCGGGACTTTATTACACGCCGGGCTCGCTCAAGGCGCGGCTATGCGTGCGCGGCAACCGGCTGACAAAAGAGTTTTGCGCGACGCACGGCGTGCCGCATCGCAACACCGGAAAATTGGTGGTCGCGACGGCGAAGGAGCAGGAGGCAACGCTCGCGGAATTAATGGAGCGCGGCAAAACCAACGGCGTCGAGGGGCTGCGGATCATTGACGCCTCGGCGATTCGCGCACGCGAACCGCACATCGCCGGGACAGCGGCCATCGAAGTGCCGTCGACAGGGATTGTCGCGAGCGAGGAACTGGTGAAGGCATATGCGCGAATTGCGACGGAGCACGGCGCAGACCTCGTCACGCACGCAAAGGTGCGACGGCTGGAGCCGCAAAACGGACTAGTGCGCGTGACGAGCGACGCAGGAGAAATCGAAGCGCGCTGCCTGGTAAACAGCGCCGGACTATTTGCGGATGAAGTGGCCGGGCTGATGAATTCGCCGATGGCGAAACACAAAATTTATCCGGTGCGAGGAGAATATTGTGAAATCGTGCGTAGTCGAAGGGATTTGGTGCGTGGACTGGTCTACCCGCTCCCGCATCCAGAAGGGCTCAGCCTAGGAGTGCATTTGACGAAAACGCTATGGGACGGCGTGCTCGTGGGGCCGACGGCGCATTACATCGCGGACAAGAACGACTACGAAAGCAACCGGCCGCCGGTACAGGATTTTGTGCGCATGGCGCAGCCGATGCTCCCGGAGATTCGCGGAGAGGATTTAGTGCCAGCGTATACGGGGATTCGCGCAAAACTCACGCCACCGGGAAGCCATCACGCGACGGATTTTGTGATTGAGAAGGATCCGCAATTTACAAATGTGGTGCATTTGATCGGCATGGAGTCGCCGGCACTAACGTCGGCGGGAGCGATTGCGGAGTACGTGATGGAATTGCTAGCCGAGATTCTGAACTGAACCGTGTCGAACTGACCGAACACCGATAGATAGTATTCGAAACCTGAATATGCCCCGGGCAAAAGATTTGCGAAGGCGTATCAGAACCCTTCGCCTGGTGGCGCCCTAAGTCTCTTGCGGTCAGGAGCCGCCCGACTCGATCTTCTCTAGCGATCTTGGCTCACGGCGTTATCATCTGTCGCATTTCACGTACACAACGTTCACTATGTGCACGATGTTCACCATATCCAACACAAACTCGCAGCTGCCGTATGATATTCATGATGGATCGGTTAGCGGAAACATGGGCTGAACGATACCTGATTCTGCGCAGTGTTGACATCCCTCCACTCGATTTCCCGCCTCAAGGATCTTATAGTCCCACGCCAGTCGGTGGATCTGTTCGCGATTTGCATTTATTAGATGGAATCCCCGTCCTTGGGCATCGAGCCGGCCGGTCGCAATGTACAACGCTCGCACCTTATCCCCCACGCTACGAGGGTCCATCTCAAGTGTTTCACCTAGTCGCTTCAATAGTCCGTTTGCAGCAGACGCAACCTCCTGCACATAGACCGAATCCCTGTTTTTCTCGTGACATAATGCAAACATCGCTTCTACAACGATCGCATAGAGATCTATCTCACGTTCAAAGAGATGTTGCCGTTGCCGTTCTTGAAACAGTAATGTCAGACTCTCGCGAACTAAAGGCGCGTCGTCGACCGGATCCACGCCGCGATGTACAACATCGGTGAACTTCTCCAAACGATACTGCAGCAGTTGCGGCTGCAACTCTGCAGCGAGCGTATTGAGAGTTCTCTCATCGATTGAATCGGCCGGATTCAATCCACGATTCACGGGGATTTCGATGGGAACCGTGCCAAGATCAAGGCCGCGAAGCGAGCGCTCGCTTCGGATGACCTTGGTACAGCATAAATTGACAGGCTTTCCTTTCCAGAGGACGAAAGTGTCTCGTGCTTTTGATGCAAGGAGTACCTTCTTGGTCTGTGGCGTGAGTTCGCGTTGCTCCAAGAACAAAGTCGGACATAGCCCCGTGGGCAACGAGCAGAGGGTCGCAAGACTCAAATCGCTTAGCAGCAATGGCCGACGAAGCAAGCAGTTCAATAAGCGGACCAATAAGGAGCCTCGGTATGACTCCGGACCGATGATCGAAACACAAGCTGGAATTGTCCTGCGCTCCGGAAACCAGCTTGTAAAGACCGCATAGGTCGCCAGTTGAGCCAGTTTTTCGGGCAGGTCCGTGTATAGCTGTATCAGTCCGCGAATTCTTTCGAACAATTCCCACGTGGATCCATAGGGCGCGGCGTGTGTCGGAAAGCGTATAGCTCGACGTATGGCGGGGTCGACAACCGGGGGTACCAACAAGATCGGCATACGATCGGGCTCGGGCCCGGCCCATCCTTGAAACTGAGAATCAATATGGGCCTTTTTACCATCCCACACAAGAAGCTGAAAAGCCTCGCGGCGGTATTCACAGGCAACAGCCTCAACGAGTGTCCCATGAGGGAGAGCTTCTCCGAAAGTTTCAATGCGTGGCGGCGCTATGTCCTTCCACCTTGAGCTGGACGGGTCGGATGGCATCGGATCTAGATCCAGTTGTAACGACTATGGACGTAATTGTCTAGTTTAAGGCCGAGGTGATGTGCCTGATGGATTATGGCCACTGTCCTCCGCGAAACAGACGGACAGTCGTTTGTCCTCCCCATGGTTCGTGCTCGACCGATGAGTTCTGCCTGTAAACCCTTCGATGGAGAGTCCGTGGTCCGTCGTGGTGAAAAGCGATGAGCCTCGCACACGAAGACGTACAGATTCCTGTCTATCCGTTCCTCTACAAGGCGCTGAAGACATTGCCAGGGCGAATCAATCGGCGAGATTCTGAAGGCTACGCGCTTCTAAGTTGTTGCGTGGCGTTGTGGGCCCAGAAGTTTCTTCTCATTCGCTACCCATCGCTCGTCGAGTTGCGCCTTCGCCGCGGACTGCCGCGTGCTTTTTCCTTCGACGCGAGCTGAATAGCCTGGTTGAGAAGAAATTCAATCTCGCCGTTCAACGAGCGGCGTTCTCGGCCAGCGAGTTCGGACAAACGCGCCTTCAAACTGGACGGAATTCGAATCAGCAGTCGCGCTCGGTCTTCCACCATTGTGTCAACGCTCTAAATACAAACACATCATCTCGCGACTTGACAGGCTGACAGAAAAAGCAGCAGTTCGAAAGTGCAATCTGGTTGCACAAATCCCCGGATACGAACCAAGCACTACTCCCGCTTGACGCGGCGGTACCGAGATTCGTGTCTTGCAATTTCTTCCTTGAGCAGTTTTTCGATGAAGTTGGAGAGGGTTCTGTTCTCGGACTTGGCGATGACCAAGAGCTTCGCCTTCAACGAGTGATCGATTTTCAGCGAGATAGCGGTGTCTTTCATGGTTCGACTGGGATACTACAACGTCATACCTGAAGCCCGCAAGCGAAGGCCAGCAACTGTGTTGTTGACAAATAGGTAGTTCTAAGTAATACTTAGTGTTTCTATGTCATACGCAACAGATATGGGCCCATCCAACCAGCGGGACACAATTCGAAGCCGTCCCAATAGGTCCAATGCTTCTGCCGGCGTCTTCGCCGGAAACTCAGACCGAGGCAAACAAAACATGAGCCTTTACCGGTCGAACTGCGGAACAGCCCATGCAGCTTGGGGCAAAATCTCAACGGCTTTGCTGAAAGATCTTCGAAGGCTGACAGAAGAATTCAAGCTGTCGATTTCTGCTGGTGATCTTCAATTGCTCAATGGGAACTGGTATGTGACCCACTCGGGCCTTTTGCGACTATCGCATCGCCGGCATTGCCGGGGGATTAGCACCTCGGTATTGCCCAAGCTATGCGAGTCGGTCGCCGGCCGCTGGGTTTTCAAGGCTACCGTCTACACGTCTCCGCGATCGAAGGGATTTGTCGGCTATGGGGATGCGGATCCTTCCAATGTCTCTTCGCTCGTCCATGGCGCCGAGATGCGCGTCGCGGAAACCCGTGCCGTCAACCGCGCCCTTCGCAAGGCCTATGGTATCGGCCTCTGCTCGGTCGAGGAACTCGGGTCTTTCTCATCGGTTTTTCCCCTTGGGCAGCAAAGTCCACAGAATGGCTCTCACCCTTCAGCAAACCACGGCTTCCCGAACGGCCAGCCACGCCTACGCGATCGTCTCTGCCTGTTGATCCGCCAGCATCACTTGGACTCCGCCTTGGTGAAACGCTACGCCGCCGAGTATTGCGGCACCACCACCCTCCGCGAAGCCAGCCGGGACCTGGTCGCAGCTTTCATCTCCCATCTGGCCGAATGGGCCTCCAAGGATCGCGAGGGGCTCGTTTCCAAACTGAGCAGCTACGCGAAATCTCCCGAATCGGAGGTACACGCATGAAACGCCATATCGCCGGCCTCAACCAGCAGAGCCAGGGCGAAAGTCCGCACCTTGAAGGGCTGTTCCTGGTGCGCGTCGAACGAGCCAGCTATCGCT
>JASHQB010000120.1 GCA_030037775.1 Candidatus Acidiferrales bacterium | reverse complement strand
GCCTGCCCAGATTCCGGGTAATCCATGCAAACGTGCACCAAGAAAAACCCCTTCTTTTTGAACTCCGAGCATAAGGAAACAAAATCTCCGTGAGGATAAACAAACAGAGGATTCCTAAGCTCAAGATCCTTCGCATTGCGCATGATCTGCCCGGCCAATAGCCTCGACTGGACTTGCGGGAAAAACACTGGTATGCGATTCAATCTATGGCCTAGAAACTCAAGCCCTGTCCGGTAAATGCCGCGTTCAACCTCTTGACGTGAATGTGCTTTGCCGCGAAAAAACGAAACCGGGTTCTCACAGTAAAGAACTCTGGCTCCAAGGCGCGCGAGGGCCAGTGAGATTCTTTCCGGAACATTAAAAGCCTCCCAGGTCCAGCCGGACAGGACAATCGCGTCGCGGGCCAACCGATCTCCGTTCGCAGCCCGGTTCTCGCCTTTCGTTTCTTCTCGCGGCGTCAATGCTAGCTGACTTGCCATCGCTCAGCAGCCGATCCTTTCGTAACGATCAACGCACATGTCGAACTCAGGCTGATCACTTCACCGCCACTACCAAAAGGCTTTGACCCAGCGGCGGCTCACAAATCTGTTCGAGTTTGAAACTCCACGGAACGATCCAACGGTCATACCAACGCACTTGGGCCGGCCTTAGTGTAGTTTGCCGCAGCAGCTTGCCTGCAAGAAACCAGGACGCAATGCCCATGATATTGACGTAACGTGCTTGCTTCACGCGGAATCCGGCAGCGCGCAGCTTCTTCACCAAACCGCCTTTGCTGTATCGCCTGTGATGCTCAAACGCCTTATCCAACGAGCCATA
Source organism: Candidatus Acidiferrales bacterium (assembly GCA_030037775.1). Classification (GTDB taxonomy): domain Bacteria; phylum Acidobacteriota; class Terriglobia; order Acidiferrales; family UBA7541; genus DAHUXN01. The sequence continues at coordinate 35,692 of JASHQB010000120.1, read as the reverse complement.
ATTCCACATCAACGCCGGCACGAATAGGAGTAGAGTGCCACCGGAACGCAAGGACGCATGAATTTGCGAGAGGAGGACCGCATCATCCAAGATGTGCTCGAGAACATTCACCAGCACGATCGAATCTGCGGGACCCTCTAGTGCCGTTGGATCAAAGGCCCCAAAATGCAAACCTACATCACGGTCAGCAAACCGCTGGCGAAGCAGCGGGAATAAATTAGGAGCGACCTCGAAAAGAACCAGATCCGCAGTCCGTTCGCTATTGAGCAGGAGCTCGGAAAACGTCCCAGTACCGGCTCCAATCTCAACAACTCGCTCCCCCAAGTAAGGAGCGAAGTACCGCATGATCCAGCGGCAGTAGTTGCGCGCCTCTGCCATGGCGTCCAACTCAGTCCCGGAGTATACGAATGACTCAGCCGCCATCTCCGATGTGGCGTTCGGGTGCGCCATCTTTGTTCCGTCGGGATCGAGGGATTTTATGGGGTAGCCGTTCCCCCAGCCTCGCTCACGGCTCTCGCGAGCAAGGCGATTTCCGCCTCCGCGTCGGTAGTCAACACCTCGCGCTTCCCGCGGAAATGGTCAATCACACTGTCTACAATGGCGGGGAGTGGAGTTTGCGGGGAAAATTTGGTTATCATCTCCAGTTTCTCGAGTGAAGGCACGCGTCGCAGCATGTCTTCAAAGCCAGGTTCGTACGCCTGATCGTACGGAACATACACAATCGCCGAGCTACTGTCTGCGCGTTGCTTCACGACCTGCGCGAGCTCTTCGATCGTTACCTCCTGATCGCTGCCCACATTTACCACTTCTCCCACAGCCTGGCCGCTGTCGACCAACCGCAGGATAGCTTGCACCGCATCGTTCACGTGACAAAAGCACCGCGACTGTTTTCCCGTTCCATAAATGGTGATGGGCTCGCCCGAAAGTGCTTGCGAAACAAAATTCGGCAAGACCATCCCATAACGTCCGGTCTGCCGCGGGCCAACGGTGTTGAAGAATCTTGCCACAATCACGGGCAGCCCTTTCTCCTTCCAGTAGGACAGCCCCAGAAACTCATCAAGTGCCTTCGATGCCGCATAACTCCATCGGCCCTTCGTTGTCGGGCCCAGAACAAGGTCGGAATCCTCACAAAATGGAACGTTGGTGCTCTTCCCGTACACTTCCGATGTCGACGCCGCAAATACCGTCTTCCGCTTCTTGCTCGCGGCCTCCAGTACTAACTGCGTGCCGTTCACATTGGTTTCGATAGTGCGAACGGGGCTTTCGACGATTAGGCGCACTCCGACAGCGGCCGCCAAATGAAACACGACATCCGATTCATCGACCATCTCCGCGAGCAAATGGCGATTCTGCAGCGCGTCGAACACGTAGTGAAATTTGGCGCAACTCTTCAGGTGCCGTATATTTTCGACGCTGCCCGTCGAAAGGTCATCCAGGATAAAAACATCGTCGCCTCGCGCCAGCAGCGCCTCGGCGAGATGCGAACCGATGAATCCTGCCCCTCCGGTAACCAGTGCACGCATGAAACATCTCCTCTCGGGCTAGGAAATCTTCTCGGGCCCCTGGCGAATTGCTTTCACTTCCTCGTCTTCGCCATAGCCATACGAATACGGATAGTATCGGTAAGAGTAGTAGTAATCCGGAGCCCCAGAGTCTACCGCGTTGAGCACAACACCGAGCAAGCGCCCCTTCACGGCTGCGAGCAAATCTCGCGTGCGCGAAAACGCTTCCTTCGGCGTCTCATGGCTCCAGACAACCAGAAGCACTCCATCCGTTAATGCGGAGAGAATTACAGCGTCTGTCGCTGCCATAATGGGAGGCGAATCGATCACCACGAATTTGTAGTGCTGACGGAGGTCGTCAATAGCCTCCGCCATACGGTGCGAGGAGAGCAGATCGGCAGGATTCGGTGGAATCGGCCCAGTGGGAACTGCATCCAAATTGGGCACGGTTGGATGCCGCACGATAATGTCGTGCAACGGCGCCACGCCCGCCAGATAGGAACTCAGCCCAATATCGTGACCGTGCCCATTGGGAAGATTCAGGGCGCGCCGAATTCCCGGTTTGCGAAGATCGGAATCCATCAACAGTGTGCGGTCGCCCAATTGCGCCAGCGTGATCGCCAGGTTCGCGGCGGAGGTCGTTTTCCCCTCTCGCGGTAAGGCGCTGGTCACCAAAATCACCTGAGGCGCGTGCTCCGCCTGCGACAGCAGCAAAGAGGTCCTTAACGCGCGAAATGCCTCCGATACCAGCGACTTCGGTTGCTGTAACGAAACAAGCTCGACGCGCGAGTCGCCGCCGGCACTCACACCCACCTGTTTCGAAAGGCGCCCTAGCGATCGACTCCCATTCCGGCTTGCAAACGAAGGAACCACAGCGAGACAGGGCAGGCCGGACAAATTCTGCACGTCGTCCGGCGACTTCACCGTGTTATCCAGGTACTCGCGTAGGAAAGCCAAGCCGACACCGCCGACCAGGCCTATCAAAAATGCGAGCAGGATGTTGCGCGCCTTTTGCGGGCGCGCCGGCGTGGATGGCACAAGTGCCGGATCAACGATTCGAATGTTGCTCGAGCGAAGGCCTGCGGAAATGCCCGCTTCTTTTAGTTTCTGCAACAGCCCGTCATACAGTTCCTTGTTCGACTCGGCATCGTGCTTTAACATGTTGTATTCGACGAGCTTCTGCGCCATGTTGTCTGCCTGCAGTTCTTGCCGGTTCAGGTCCCGCTCCAACAAAGCTTCACGCGCCTCCATCTGGTGATAATCGTTGTCGATCTGCCGCACGGCCTCGGACTTCGCGTTCTTCAATTGGGCGGCGATCGCATCGTCTTGCGCCTTGAGCACTTGGACTTTTGGCCAGTTTGGACCAAATTGCGCCAGCGCCTCTGTGTACTGCGCATCGAGCTGTAACTTGGTCTTATTCAAATCCTGCACGACGGGGTTACTTTGCACCGCGGTCATTGACGCGCTGTCATCCGAATGCGCCAAGTCGTAGACGGCTTCCTTCTCCGCCAGTTGTGTCTGAACCAACGTAAGTGCATTGCTCAGCTCCTGCAGTTTCTGTGTCGTGGTGTTTTGATTCGCATCCACCATCCAAATCTGGTTCTGTCGTTCATAGGCGACCTCCGCGGCGTCTGATTTCTCCATCTTGACCCGCAGTTCTTCGAGCTCTGAGGAGAGGAAATCCGAAGCCTGCATGGTGGCGTCGTATCGGCTTTTGAAGTTGTGCTCCTTATAATCTTCCAGATGGGTATTCACCACTTGGGCCGCAAGTGCGGGATCCTGTGCTGCAAATTGCACTTCGATCAGTCTGCTGTTGGGAACCCTGCTCACCGTCAGGCGGCTTAGAAAGTCGCTCAAAATCGGTGGCTCTTTCTGATTCGGACCCGCGTTTACCAGCGCTTTGGGATCCCCGCCAAACTCCGGATAGCGCGGCAGGTCAAGCGAGCGAATCGTATCCATCGCCAGCGTTTCGCTCTGGATGATTTTTGTCTGCGTCTCGATGTAATCGTCCATGTCAACATACTCTTGGAACGAAGAGTTGTTGTCCTGAAACGGCAAAGGATTGTCATTCTCAGGATCCACTTCTACTCGCGCCGAAGCGACATACACGGGCTTCATTTTGAAAGACGCGATAGTGACGATTGTCACCACCAACAGGAGAAACGTCAGGATCATCCACTGATGCTTCCGCAGAATGATCAGGTAATCCAGAAGGTTCGTCTCGCGTGTCGTCTGCGCCCAGGCAACCGGTGGCTGCGGAGACACCACCGCCAGCGAATCCCTTCGTCGCTCGACCGGAATCAGTTTCGGTGCTTCGTCCATCAGATCAAAGAAGCCTTTCCTTCTTCCTGTTTCTACGGAATGCGGTAAATCGCCAGTCCGGTTCCGATTCCGATGGCAGCGCCTCCGGCCAAACCCAGAATTCGTTTCGCTCCGCTGCCGGGAACATACAGAATGTCGCCCGCGTAGAGCCGAACGTCCGGCTCCTTGCGGTCCAGAATTCGCTTCAATTTGACAGAGATCTCTTTCGTTTGGCCGGTCGCAGCGTCCTTGCGCAAAATCACGGTGCTGTTGGTTTTGGCTGTACCCGTTAGTCCACGGGCCAGTGCAATCATTTTCATGATATTGAATGTCGCCCCAGGATCATTGAGCACGTAGCCACCAGGTTGCACCACGGCTCCCGCAACATAGATAATTCCGGCACGCGGCACCGTGATTTCGTCGCCGCCATAGACAGGAATATTGAACGCCGGATTGCCGTTCTCCAGCTCAGAGACCTTGACGTGTATCATCTCTGGATCGGCCGCGGGATCGGGCGGGTCCGGTTCGCCGCAAGTCGCCGCCTGCGTCTTCTGGCGGGCAATCAGGATACTGTCCCCCGCGTCATCCGCGACACCGCCCGCCGCGGCAAGCGCCTCAACCAAAGTTGTCGGCCTCGACTGTTGTAGGACAACCGGGTGCGCTACGGCACCGGCCACGGATATGGGTTGGCTGTTTTGCTCCTTCACAAACACCGATACCTGTGGATGCATCACCAAGCCATTTACCTGAAGGAGTTTCTCGATCCTTTGCCCGAGCTCAAAAGGCGTGCACCCGGCGACCGGAATGCGCTCCGGAATCAGCGGCAGGGATATCAATCCCGTTTCGCCAACTACCACATCATGGGAGAGGTCCGGTACGTCGAAAACGTCAATGTGCACCACATCACCGGCCCCAATGGGGATATCCCCTGTGCGCGGGTGCGAACTGGCCGCCGCAAGCTCGGCGATACGGCTATTGGTCTGCTGCGGAGTTTGAGTTCGGTCTTGGCCTTGGGTGAACGCAGCGGTACATCCGAGCAGGAGCAGGAAAGTCAAGACAAACCCAACCCTAATACAGTCCAGTGCTCTCCGGACCGTCAAAGCCATGTGCTATATTACCCCGCGAAACTATGACTTAGGGTCTCTCTGAATGTCAATGGCGGAACTCTTGTACCCGTGTCAGGTGATTAAGGCCTGCTTGCCTACGGTGAAATGCAGGCGAAAGAACGACGGCGGCCTGCAGCAGAAAAACCAGACCATTGGCGGGGATATGCAGATTGAAATCGACCAGACTGTGGACCAGCAAACCCGCGCACGCGACCGTTCCGGCCGTATGAACCGCCTGCGAAAAGGGACTCTGCCCTTCCGTCAGTAGCCGCCTCCTGGCGTCTCGAAAAAGCAGAACCAGGAATGCCAGCCCGCACAATCCTCCGGCGACCCCCGTTTCGGCCAGCGCTTCCGCATAGTCGTCATGCACGTGATCTACAATTCTCCCATCATAAAACGCCTCGTATTTCGGATATACCGCCACCAACGTGCCGAGACCTGTGCCCGCCAACGGGTGATCCAAGAATATATGCCATGCGCCCTTCAGCATCGTGACGCGTCGATCCGCGGACAGGTCCGCCGATGACTCTTTCATCCGGTCTAACACCTTGCCTGCCCCGAGCCACATGAGGGCAGCCAGCGCTGTCAGCAGAATCGCGGCCACCGCTGCGCCTTGGAATCTAGCCTTGCGCACTCGCATTAATGCCGCCAACAGGCCCACTTCGAATACCAAGCTTACGATTCCGCCTCGAGAGCCAGTCAGGACCAAAGCAAGGATCGGAAGGAGGGTCAGAATCCCCGTAAACATCATCTGCTCGCGCGGCACTCCCCGCAACACTATGAGAGACATCCCCACAGGCACAACCAGCTCCATGAACCCCGCAAAATGATCGCGGTCCACGTAGGGCCCGAATGGGCTGCCGCCCTCGGTTAAGGGTCGGAACCAGTAAAGTACCTCGTGCGAGGTGTAGTTCTGTGCGATTCCCAGCACGGCCACGACGAAGCCAAAGCTCATCAAGAACCACGCGACGAATCTCAAATCGTGGCGTGTGCGGAACGATTGCACCGAGAGAAAAAATAGCAAAGCGCAGGCCACAACTTTTAGCAGTGCAACACGCGTCAAAAAGGGATAGGCCGTGACTCCAAACGCCAACTGAACGCTCACGATTCCTAGGAACGCCAGAACTGGCCAGAAGATCCGGTTCCAGCGGATTTCGATGTCACGCCGGAGAAACACGAGAATCGCCCACCACAGGAAAAGCGCCGCCGCGCCCCCTTCGAGGATTGACTCAGACCATATTTCCACAGTGCCGAATGCCAGCACGGCGAACGCCGCCAGCACGCAAATGCCGACGCGAATCGCTCTCACGGATGCGATTCCGCGCCCACTGCTGTTTCTTGCGAAAGACTGACATCGTCCACCCAGACGGTTCCGCTCAGTTTATTGTCGAACAAACGGCTGGGCAACCGGCGCAGCCGGATATCGAGGAAATGAGTGTTGCGACCGGTAGCCAAGTCTGTTTGCACCGGAGTCCAGGGATTAGTCCCTTTCATGTCCGACGTCACTAAGCTGACTTCATTATCGTTCAAATCCAGGATCTCGAATCGCATCCCACTCTCGGTCGAAATGGATTGTGTGCGCATGAAGTACTGGAAAACATAATGGGTGCTAGGTTCGACTGGCACGATCTGGTGAACGTAATAGAAATCCAGATTCACACCACCGGTGAAGTCGACACGCAAAGACTTCCCGCCAGAATGACAAAAGTTCGAATCCGTGCTGACATATTCGCCCGGCACCTGCTCAAAGCGCCAATCCAGACCGCCGTTAACGATTGGCTCCTCGAAGCCGCCATTCCATATCTGCGAGCCGGGCACCATCGCTTCAGGCCACCGGGCAGCGCTCAGCGCTTCCCGCCAGATAAGTTCCGCCTTCTTGGCCTGGTCGGAAGCGATCAGGTACTGGAGGAAAGCGAACACATCGTGAACATCTATGGGCTTGGCCTTCGCGAGCGTTGCGATCTCTTCCCACGTCTCGAGAGCCGCGGCCTCCTCGCGCCTCTCCGCGAAAAAGTCGAGTGCCCTAAACCGAGCCTGCTGCCCCTCCGGCAGCACATCGTGCAGGATTACATTCGCATCGGGGTCGAGGTTCCAGATTCGCGAGATCGCCAGTGGAACCAGGCTGGGATCTGTGACGAGCGCCTGGTGCACTTGCTCCAAGCCCGCGGACGTTTGCCCTTGCCGCAAGAGAAAGTTTCCGTACTTCCACGAAATCTCTGCAGAAATCGGATAGTCCCTTTTCGCCTGTCTGTACGCCGCATCAGCCTGCGAAGCGTTTCCTTCGGCCTCTTCTGCTTGCGCCAGATCCATCCAGTCGTGTGCCGACCGCGGATTCACCTTCACCGCACGCTCGAAAAACGAGATCGCCTCGGCGGGCTGGGCATCGAAATTGACCGCAAGCGCTTCTCCGATCCGATCCCATGCGTCCGCATTCCCCGGCACCAGATTCGCCCCGCGGATTTGCTTGTTCACCTCGCGAGAATCTCCCCAGTGCCAAGCCAAGCACAGAACTGTGGCTTGATAAATGACGGCGCAGAAAATGATTACAGCAAAGGACAGAACGGCTGCCCGTTTCTCAATGTCCCTCAAAGCAATCCCCCGAAGCATTCGCGGTAATCTGCTGCGAAGGTCTTCCGCCGTGCAAGGGCAAAATGGCGCTCGTTCTTCGGCGCTTGGGCTGCGTTTTCACTTCGGGCGATAGAAGCTGAGGCCGCTCCAGCTCCACAATCCGGCGGATGGGCATGGAACTCGCCAATTCGGCCGACATCGCAAGTTTCTTTTGCTCACCTCAATCGAAGAAGCGATATCTCAGGATCGCGAAAAGCGTCGTCACCCCATCTTTCCACGTGATCTTCTTTCCTTCTTCGTAGGACCGTCCGGCGTAAGAGATCGGCACTTCGTAAATTCGCCAGTGTCCCTTGGCAATCCGCGCGGTGACTTCCGGCTCGAAGCCAAATCGATTCGAGCGCAGCCGCATGCTGCCGATAACCTCACGCCGGAAGACCTTGTAACAAGTCTCCATGTCTGTGATTTTCAGGTTGGTGAGCATATCGGATAGCAAAGTCAAAAACTTGTTGCCCACGTAATGCCAGAAAAAGTGAACCCGCTGCGGTCCTCCCAAGAACCTCGAACCATACACCACGTCCGCGCGCCCGTCTAGGATCGGCTCCAGCAACTTGGCATAATCGCGCGGGTCGTACTCCAGATCAGCATCCTGCACCAGCAAAATGTCGCCACAGGCCTCAGAAAATCCGCGTCGCAGTGCGGCGCCCTTACCCTGGTTAGGCTCCTGAAACAGAAACCGGATCTGCTCCAAGTGCAGCCATGCCTCGCCGTCGATGATTTCCGCTTCCGTCACGCCCGCTTGCTGCCGCCGGTACATCTCTGCGAGCCATTCGCGCGTCCCATCCGTCGAGCCATCGTCGACAATCACGATTTCGTGCGCCAGGCCAACCGCTTGCACGCGACGCAGGATCTCCTCGATGAACGGGCGTTCATTGTAGGCGGCAATGATGACCGATAGCGTCAGTTGGGGTCGAGCTTTCATCGCGGCTTCCGGAGTCGCCGCCTCGCTAGCGGGTTGCCATTTCTCTGCGATCATGCAAGAGAAAACCATTGGCGTACTCCTTCAAAAGATTATCACGAGCCCTTCGCGGGCACATGGAAAAGCGCACGGCTTCGCATTTGCGCGGCGCCGCGCGAAACAGTAAAGTTAAGGGGTGAAAACGATCGCCGCGGTGCCCTACTACGACCTAAGAGAACAGTACGCCGCGCTGCGGGCGGAGATTCTCGAAGCCATCGACCGCACTTGCCGCAACGCTGCCTTCAGCCTCGGCGACGAGGTCGCTTCTTTCGAGCAGGAGTTCGCCTCCTATTGCGAGGCCAAACACTGCATCGCTCTCAATTCAGGCACCAGCGCTCTGCATCTCGCACTCTTGGCCGCCGGCGTAGGCTCTGGCGATGAAGTCATCACGACTCCGAATACCTTCATCGCTACCGCGGAAGCGATTGCCTACACCGGCGCGAAAATTGTCTTCGCCGACATCGATCCGCGCACGGCAAATCTTGACCCACGCCTCGCCGAATCGGCCATCACTCCGCGCACCAAGGCCATTCTCCCCGTTCATCTTTACGGGCGTCCCGTCGACATGCAGGCCTTCCAGAAACTTGCCGACGCGCACAAGCTCTCGTTGATTGAAGATGCCGCCCAGGCTCACGGCGCCCGCTTCCGCGGACGACGCGTCGGCGCTCTCGGCATCTGCGGCGCATTCAGCTTCTATCCTTCGAAAAATCTTGGCGCTTATGGCGAAGCGGGAGCGCTCGTGACGAACGACGATCGCATCGCCCACTATTGCCGCTCCGCACGCAGCCACGGCGAACTTCGCCGCTATTTCCACGACTTCATCGGCTACAACTATCGGATGGAGGGTTTTCAAGGCGCAGTGCTGCGCATCAAGCTGCGTCATCTCGACGTCTGGTCTGCTCGCCGCAAAGCCATCTCTCAACGCTATCGCGAGAAACTAGACGGACTGGCCCTGAGGCTTCCACACGACGACCCTCGCGACGACTGCGCCTACCATCTCTTTGTGATTTACGTCGAGAACCGCGATGCTGTCCAAGCAGAGCTCAAGAATTGGGGAATCGGCACTGCAGTGCATTACCCTTTACCTCTTCACCTTCAAAAAGCGCTCGCCTACCTAGGCTACAAGCCCGGCGATTTTCCTCATGCCGAGCGCGCTTGCCAGCAAGTGCTGGCACTGCCCTTATTCCCGGAGTTGACCACCGAGCAAGTGGACTACGTCTGCGAATCGCTTCACGAAATTATCGGACGCTCATAGGGCTACTGACGGCGACGATGCAGCTGGAGCGCGTCGCGCTCCGAACCTCTGAAGGATTGTTCCTAAGCGGACGCGCGGTGTTCTTGCGGGTTGGTTTCCCCGCTGGGCGCCGTGTGGCGCATCTCCAGCGTCCCTTGCAACTGCTTCCTCATCGCTTGCGCCAGACTATCGAAGAGGTCGGCGCACGCCTCGCGCACTTTACTCTCCGTCGCGCGGACTGCCGAATGGACGCGCTCCTCGCTCAGTGTCTCGAGCCGTTCCAGAGCCGATTCCACCCACGAACCGCTCGCCGCCTGCAACTGCGTGTCATGCTTCTCGAGCGCTTGCTCGTTCAGCGATGCCTGCCTGGCCGACCACTCCTCCAACCCAGCCTCACCTTGCGCGCGGAACCTTTCGAGCGTCGTCTCAAACTGACGCGCCAGAGTTTCGCCCGCATGCCTCAACGCCTGCTCCATCTTGATGGCGAGCTGCTCCTGAAAGTGCTCGAATGAACTCTGCGTGTGGCTTTGAACTCCTTGCAGCGCGTTCTCCGCTGCGGACGCCAGTCGCGTCTGGCCCTCCTGCGCCTTTGCTTCGCTTGCCGCTCGGAACTCCTGCAGCGCACTCGCCGTCGTTTCTTTGATCACTTCGCCAAACCTGGAAGCCGCCTCTTCCGCCGCCTTGGCAAACTCGTTCTTGGCCGAGTCAGCCTGATCCTGCGCTGCCAACGCAACCTTCTCCCGCGTGCTGGCCAGCTCGGTTGCTTCGATCTCCCCAAGTTCGCTGCGGAATTTCCCGGCGATCGCATGCAACCCTTTGTGCATTCGCTCCTGCGCGGTATCGATCACCTGCTCTGCCTGCACGAGAAGCTGCGCATCCGCCTCCACCAACTGTCTAGCCGTGTCCTTCGCGAGCGCCGCTGACGCCTCCTCAGTCGCTCGCGCTCCATTCGCCTCAAGGTCCGTGTTCCATTGGTCCAGTGCCTGAGCGCGAGTGCCTTCCAAGTCTTTTTGCCATGCCGCCAGACCTGAAGCCAAATGCGCGGCGCTCTCCCGCTGCACTTGTTCGGAAACTTGCCGCAATCTCTCTCGATGAATCCGCAGAATTCCTTCCGCCTGCTCCTCGCGTGCGGAGAGCTCTTCCGCCGCCTTAGTTGCGCACTCGAGCCCCGACGCCACCTTCGCGTCAATTTCCTCGGCACTACGCGCCACCGTCTCTCGGCTCATCTGTTCGAGCAGAACCCCCGTCCGCTTGCTAAACTGACCTTCGAGCTCCGTGGCACGCTTGTCTAGCAGTGCGCATTGCTGCGCGACGCTCGACTCCAGCCTCTGCCGCAACTCGTTCAAGCTGTCCTGGCTTGCTGCTTCCAATTGCCGCGAATACTCCGAAAACCGCCCCGCTGTCTGCTCGATCTCCGCTAGCGAAGTTTTCGCCTGCGCCACTTCTGATTCGAGCACGTTCTTCAATTCGTCCAGCGCTGCGCGGCTTGTCTCCGTGATCAGTCCCGATTCCCTGTGCAACTCGGCCAGCCGCTTCGCCATTTCCTGCTCGGCCCGGTGCAGCAGTTCTTGTGAAGCATTGGTCAGCTTCTCGTTCAAACGCTGCGCCGCGCCGTCCAGCGATGATTCGAGCAACTCATTCCACTGCGTCTGCGCCGTATCGGTCTGCGCGAGCAATTGGGTTCTCGCCGACTCTGCTGTATCGATTGAGCCCTTTTCCGTATCGGCCGCTGCCGCGGCCACGTTGGCCGCCCGCAAAGACTCCATCTCCCTCTGCATCTCCAGGAGCTCTTCATTCCATCGCTCTTCGTTTCGTCTTACGGTCTCGTCGAAGCCTGCCCGCACCTCTCCGCGCAATGCTTGTAGCTCTGTCTTCCACTGCGAGCGCTCGACTTGTGCATGACTCAGTTTTTCCGCCCATTCGCTCGTGAGCGCGCCACGCACTTCCGCCTGAAAACTGGCGATTTGCGCGGCTACATTTTCCGCCAGCGCCGACGCGATCTCTTCTTTGGCACTTGCTTTCCCACGCTCGAACTCCTCCATCCATTTCTTGTAGAACGCCTCGGCGCTCGCTTCTTGCGCGTTCTCAAAGTCATCGCACAATTGGCTGGCTCTCTCCCTTGCCGCTTCATCCGCGACAGTGCGCACTTCGGCAATCATCTTCCTCGCTTCCGCGAGGAATTCCTGGCGCAATTGCCCCAGCAGCGTGCTGCTTTCCGGCTCGTCCTCGGCAAGGGCGAAATCGCGGTTCGTTTGGGCCAGCGCCATCTGCAAGTAAACTTCCAGGGAGGTCTCTTGATCAGCGTCGGGGGACTCCTGCCCCGCGCGCGAGCCCGCTTCTGTTGAGACGCTCATAGTGGCCACAGCCGCGCCGGCCAAAGGTCCGCCATTCCAGTCGCTCGGCGGAAACGTCACGCCCCATACGTTCTTGCCCTTTTCCAACTCGACGCCGACCTGAAACAGATCTCGCAGCGTTCGCGGTCTCTCGATCCACGCCACCCGGGCCCGCAGGCACATGGCCTCCCCGCGAGACTCACCGGAAGGCACTTCGAGCGTGACCCACGTGTTTTTGGGAAGATGGTGCTTTGACTGGTATCGACAGCCGTGGAAGCTCAGATTCTGCGCCGCCGTCCGCTCTTCAAATGGCTGGCCCAGCAAATCCACGCCGCGAATGATCACTGGTGAAGCTTGCTCGAGGCGGGTGCTTCGCCGCCGCTGTTCTCCCAAGTATGTTGATGCTGCCTGTGCCACTTCTCCCCCCTGTTGAGCGTATCCGAGTTGCGCAGAAGGATAGCACTGTCCGGCCGCACGGTCGAGCGGTCAGCTATCCAATTTATTTTTATTTTGTCGCTTGCGAGTGATCCGAATGGTCCAAAAGGTAAGGACGGCGGCGCCCGCTAACCGCAGCGCCGCCACAAGCCTCACAGGGTCCCGGGTTTCTTGTTTTTGATTTCGTTGGTCACTTTTTCACCGCTCATTTGCATCACGGCGTCCAGCGATTCCTTAGCCTGTCCCGCGAATGGGCCGTTTGGCTGCAATTCGAGGTATTTCTTGTAGGCTTCCTCCGTCCCCGGAGGAATCACGTAGACGTCCTTGGTCCCTTCTTTCTTCGTGCTGATCCCGGCGACCAGTGCGTTGCCGAGTAAAAACCACGCGTCCGCGCCGTTGGGATCGAGTTGGGTTGCCTTCTGCAGCGGCGCGACCGCTTCGTCCATTTTCCCGGCATTCGACAGAACGATGCCCATATTCGTATAGCAGATCACTCCGACGTTCTTGTTCGTCGGGTCAACTGTTGCCGCTTTATCACAAGCAGCCCCGGCATCATCCATTTTCCCCGCTCGTGCCAAATCCGTTCCCAATGATTGGTACAGTGCCGCCGTCGGTTTTATCGCTATCGCTTTTTGATACGTATCGATCGCCTGGTCGTACTTGCCCGCTCCGTCGTAGGCCGCTCCCAGGTCGCCCAGAATCAGCGGCAAGTTCGGATCTTTGTCCGGCGCGCCCTGCTGCGCTTGTTCGAACTCACTGATGGCCGTTTGATAATCAGTGCTCATACTGACCTGAAGGGCGTTTTTTTGATCCGCGGAAGCTGTCTTCAATTGCTGCTTCGCTGTGCTGGCATCATCCATGGCGTGAACGCCGTTATCGAAATGCGCCTTCATCTGTTTGAACTGATTCACCGCCTCTTCCCGTTTCTTTGCGGCATTCACGTCATAGCCCGTTTTCGCAGCGATATCCTTGAAGTTCACATTCAAAATTGCGCCCGTCTCAGCCATGCTTCCATTGATCTGCATCGTCTCCGTGTAGTCGATGTTGTCCTTCTTGAAATTGATGTCGTAGGTTCCGATAGGAAGCCCGTTTTGCACGAACTTTCCGTCCTTGTCCGTCGTCACCGTGTACTTTGTCGCGTTACCTTTGTTGGTGATTGTGATGACCATGCCCGGATACGGCTTCGCGTCAAAATCCAACACAGTACCGGAAAGCCTCGTCAACTGCTGCGCTGGCGCCACCGGCGCCAGCATACACGCCGTCGCCAGCAGCAGCGCCGGAAGTCCCAGTCTCGAAAGCAATGTCTTCATGAGAACTCCTCCTACTTTTGGATACTCTGGGTTATTATCTCGCAACTGGCGCCCGGTAGGCGATAGGGTCTGCATATCCTGCCTCCGCGAACGCCCGCAGGCGCAACCGACAACTGTCGCACACACCGCACGCTTCCTCTTGCCCTTGATAACAGGACCAGCTGTGCTCTAGCGGCGCTTTCAATTCCATTCCTCGCCGGACGATTTCGCTCTTCCGCATGTGAATCACTGGCGTGCAGATCTCGATTCGTGTCTCCGGCCGCGTTCCGACTCGCACCAACTCGGAAAACACATGGTAATACTCCGGCCGGCAGTCCGGATATCCGGAACTGTCCTCCGACACTGCGCCGATGAAAATCGCCGTTGCGCCGATCACTTCCGCCCAACTGACCGCCACCGACAGAAAATGTGCGTTGCGAAATGGCACATACGTGACCGGAATGTCCGTGGACCCTCCCCTCAGGTTCTCCGGTATCCGAATGCCCTCGTCTGTCAGCGCCGAACCGCCGATTTCTCCTAAGGCGTCGAGTCTCGCCACGAGTTTCTCTCGCACTCCGTAGAACTCGGCGATTTCCTCAAAAGCCCGCCGCTCCCGGCTCTCCGTCCGCTGGCCATAACTCGCGTGCAACAATGCCAAAAGATGCGTTTCATTGGCAATCGCCGTGGTCACGCACGAATCCATCCCTCCGCTCAGCAGCACAACTGCTTTTTCCCGCGCGCTCATCTCTCTTTGCATACGAATCGCGAATTGCTCTCACACTCCATGCGTCGCGGGATCCCAGATGAATTTGTGAATCTGCAATCCCAGCCGCACGTGCAAACCATCCTCCAAAATCCATTCCACGAGCGTGCGCGCATCCATCGCCGGCCATTTCCCTTCCGGATCGGCAAACACCGGCGAAAACAGTACCTCGTGCACTCGTCCCACTAATCCATGCTCCGCTGTAAATTCGCGTGCGAACTCATAATCCCGCCGGCTGGCAATCACAAACTTGATTTCGTCCTTCTGATCCAGGGTATCCAGGTTCGCGAAGTTGAATTTCCCGTTCTCCCCCGAATCCGGGCATTTCACGTCCACGATTTTCACCGCGTCGCGCGGCAAAACGCTCACATCCCGCTCTCCGCTGGTCTCAATCAGCACTGTGTAGCCTTCATCGAGCAGCTGGCGCGCCAACCCCGGCGTCTCTGGCTGCAGCAGCGGCTCGCCGCCGGTGATTTCCACCAGTCTCAAATCTCTTCGTGTTCCGGGCTTGCTCGCCTGCAGTTCGGCTACGCGGCTCATCACGTCTGCGACGCTGTACTTCATCCCCCCATGAAACGCGTACACCGTATCACACCACGTACATCGCAGGTTGCAACCGGTCAGCCGTACAAACACGCACGGCAATCCCGCGTATGTGCTTTCACCTTGAATCGATTTGAATATCTCCGTGATGAACACGTTTCGTCGCCGGAAACTACCTGTTTGTCGTCTGACCGCCTGGGCCCGGTTGTCCCGCCTTGCGCCGCAAATAAATCACGCCGCCAATCACCGCAATTAGCTCTGCAAGGATCACCGGCAGCGCCAGTTTGAGTCCATAGCCGTAGTACATCCACAGAAACGACACGATGAAGGCCGGAATCCCAACAATGTAGAACGCCCGATTCAAGTAGGAACGCCCCCGGCGACCGACGCTTCACGGCCGGAAAGTCGCCGCGCTGCTCTCCGTCTCCCATACCGTGATTCCCGAAATCATCGCTCCGTTTGCCGATTTTTGCATCTGTTTCGCCGTCTCGTCGTAAATGTACTTCGCGATGTTTTCCGCCGAAGGGTTGACTTTGTCGAACGGGGAAAAATCGTTCAAATTTCGATGATCGAGCGACCGGATGACCGATTGAATTATCTGTTTCAAATGCACGAAATCATAGAGCAGGCCCGTCGAGTCCAGCTCCCGCCCTTCCAGCGTAACCCGCACCCGATAATTGTGACCGTGCTGGTTCTCGCACTTCCCCTTGTACCCCCGAAGGTAGTGCCCCGCCGCAAAATTCTCGTCCACGCTGATCTCGTACATCTCTTCCGCTCGCCTTCGATGCCATACGCGCTGGTCGTAACTGCGCGCCCGAAAAAGCTAAAGTTGTTCGACAAAGTGCGCGACTTCGCCAAGGTCCTGCGTCAGGGCGTACTCGGGCAGCGATTCCAGAAAAATTCTACCATACTGCATCCGCTGGATACGGTTATCGAGGATCGACAGAATCCCGCGATCCGTCCGTGACCTGATCAGTCTTCCGAATCCCTGTTTCAGCGACAATACTGCCTTCGGCACCTGATATTCCGCGAACGCATTCTGCCCATCATCTTGCAGCGCGCGGACTCGCGCCGCCACGATCGGGTCCGACGGTACCGCAAACGGTAGCCGATCGATAATCACGCAGGAAAGCTGCGACCCCGGCACGTCCACGCCCTGCCAGAAACTCGCTGTCGCCAGCAGAACCGCTCCCGGCGTCACCCGAAATCTCTCCAGCAGGGCCGACCGCGGCGCCGTTCCTTGCAGCAGCAGCGGAAACGGCACCGTTCCAGTCAGTCGCTCGCGAATCTCCCGCATCTGCGCGTAGCTGGTGAACAGACAGAATGCTCTCCCGCGCGTCAGCTCCAAAATCCGTGCGATCTCCTCCGCGGCCTTCTCCGCGAAACGCGCGTCGCGCACATCCGGCAGCGTCTTCGGGATGTACAGCAACGCCTGGCTGGCATAATCGAACTCCTGCGGCAGCACTTTTTCCTGCGCCGCGGAAATTCCCAGCCGGCGCTTCGTATAATCGAACCGCCCGCCCACCGCCAGCGTTGCCGAAGTCAGCACGATCGTATCGAACTGCCCGAAGAGCCTTTCGCGCATGATCTCGCTGACGTCGATCGGCGTCGCCACCAAAAAAATCCCTTTCCCGCGTCGCTCGAACCAGTACACGTATCCTTTCTCGTCGCTCTCCAGCAAAAATCCGAGCTCGCGTCGCAATTCCGCGGCACGCCGCGCCAGGTTCATCACTTCTTCCGGTTTCGTGCTCAGCGCGGAGAACTCCGTCTCCAATCGCTTCAGCGCCGCCACCAAGCCGTCGTATGCTTCGCGATTCCGCTCCACAAACGCCAGCCGCTCCTCTCGCTCGAACGGAAACCGCCCCTGGCGTTGCGCGAAGCCTTCAAAAAACGTATGCGCCCGCTCGCAAACCTGCGTCAAAGGCCGCCGTGTCGCCGCCGTGCCGGCGTTCAGCATCCGCAGCGTCTGCTCTCCGTCGCGCGCCAGTTCGTCGAACTGATAACTCGAAACCGCCCGCCCAAAATAATCGCTAGCCACATCTTCGATCTCGTGCGCTTCGTCGAAAATCACCGCCGCGTACTCCGGCAGAATCGAGCCGAAATCGTCTTGCCGCAGCGCCAGGTCGGCGAAAAACAAATGATGATTCACGATGATCACGTCCGCTTCCTGCGCCCTCTGCCGCATCACCGTCAAAAA
This sequence comes from Candidatus Acidiferrales bacterium, assembly GCA_030037775.1. Taxonomy (GTDB): domain Bacteria; phylum Acidobacteriota; class Terriglobia; order Acidiferrales; family UBA7541; genus DAHUXN01. The sequence goes on along the minus strand of JASHQB010000120.1, from coordinate 18,406 downwards.
ACATTGCTGAAATTGCGGACACTTCTGCCCCGTGCAAGTCTCCTTTCGGGCGTCGATGCGGTTCCACAGCTCCGCGTCATCCGGCAAGAAATTTAGCTCTGCGCGGTCGCCCGTTTCCGTCAGCTTTTCCCAGTCGCGGATCTGCGCAAACCAATCGATTTCATCCATGCCGCGCAGCACCGACTGCCCTTCCATCAAATGTAATTTCTCGCGGCAAACAAAATTATTCCGCCCTTTCATCAGCGCCACTTTCAGCTCCGGCGCAAAATGCTTCCGCAGAAACGGAATGTCCTTCTCGAAAAGCTGCTCTTGCAGAGATTTCGTCGCCGTGGAAATCACCACTCGTCGCCCACTGCGAATCGCCGGCACCAGATACGCCAGGGTCTTCCCCGTGCCCGTCCCTGCCTCAATCAGCGCGTGCTGATGCCGCGCGAAGGCTTCATCCACGATCTCCGCCATTTCCAGCTGCGCCGCGCGAAACTCGTATCCGGGATGGCACTTCTCCAGCATCCCTCGCGGCCCGAAGACATCCGCCATCGTCACTTCAGTCTTCGACTCTCTCGCTGGTTGTTTGGCCATTTTTCGTGTCGAGGAGGTTGAGCTCATTCCAATATTGTCGGGCTACCATACTACAACCCGCGCGAACCGCGCTCAAACCGCATCTGTTTGCCCACGTCAGCTTTCCGTGGAGGGGGAATACCGGATCACACTTCTTTTGAGTGCCCGGTGCCACGTTCGAGGATTGTAGGCGGGAGCCCTCTTATAGTCTCCGGCGCAAGAACCGAGGGCTAATGCGTGGTCGGTTCCGCCGCAGGATGCATGCCGTGTTGAGGAACTTCGTGGACGCCGCGCGCGGGCGGCTCCTGATGGAACCGGAAAAGCTGATTGAGCGGCCCTGCCCCCTTGCCGATTCCGTAACTTTTTTCGATGGCCTTGTATACATACGCCTTCGCCAGGATCAGCGCTTCGCGGAGCTGCTGCCCGAGCGCCAACTGCGCTGCCACCGCCGACGAAAGCGTGCATCCCGAGCCGTGCGTGTTTTCGCTCTTCGCGTGGTCTCCACCGAAGGGATTGCTCTCGCCGTTTTCGTACAGCACATCAGCCGGCTTTTCCAGATGCCCGCCGGTGACGATCACGGCTTTCGCGCCCATCTCCGCCAATTTTTGCGCCGCCACCTTCATTCCCGCCAGGTCCTTCACTTCCACGCCCGACAGCTGGGCCGCTTCGTCCATATTCGGCGTGATTACCGTCGCTCGTTTCATCAGCTCGTCGCGCAGAAACTTCACGCCGCTTGCCTCGAGCAATTCCGCATTCCCTGCCGATGGCGTAATCACCGGGTCTAGAACTACGTGCGCGAAACGATTCTTGTCCAGAAACTCCGCGACGACCATCGCGTTTGCTTTATTGCCAAGCATTCCAATCTTCACCGCGGAGATACTCACATCACCGGCAAGGGCCTCGAGCTGCTCGCGCAGCACGGCCGCCTGCGTCGGATGCACGGACTTCACACCCTGTGTCGATTGCGCCGTCAGCGCCGTGATCGCCGCGACGCCGTAACAGTTGTGCGCCGCGAAGGTCTTCAGATCCGCGGCTACTCCGGCACCACAGGAAGGATCAAATCCAGCAATGGTCAGCAGAATCGGAGGATGATTGTGGTTGTGATTCGTACTCGTCAATTCGCCGCGCCCTCTGCGCAAGGCACAAATGCCGGCGTCATCCTTGCGGGCGCCGGCTTACTCCGAATGTACGCGCCTTCCTCACCACAGCGCAACAACATTCTCTCGCAAGAGAATCCTTCTCCTCTCGCGGCTTGCTGGCGCTCGGCCGCGCTCACTTCTCCACTGCGGTACGACCGCTGCGTCGGATATTCCCTCACGGACAGATTGACCAAGACGTGGTAGCGTAAAAGATCGCGCAACTGAAGAATTCCAATCCCATGAGCGAACATCTGCCTTCTCTCGTCATCGTCGGGCGGCCCAACGTCGGCAAGTCCACGCTATTTAATCGTCTGACCGGCACGCGACGCTCCATCGTGACCGACGAACCCGGCATCACGCGCGACCGCATCCACGGCACGGCCGAATGGGAAGGCAAGCATTTTGAAGTCGTCGACACCGGCGGCATCGTTCCCGAGGAGAAGGCCGGCATTCCCGGCGAGATTCTCCGCCAAGCCCGCGTCGCCATCGCCGACGCAACCTTCGTACTTCTTGTCGCTGACGCCCGAACGGGCCCGGTCCCGCTCGATTTTGAACTCGCGCAACTTCTCCGCCGCACCGGCAAGCCGCTCATCGTGGCCGTCAACAAAGTCGACACGCCAAGTCAGATGTCGCTCGCCGCCCCTTTCTATGAGCTCGGCGACAAAGTCTTTCCTCTTTCCTCGGAGCACGGATTCGGCGTAGATGATCTCCTCGATTCGCTCACCGCAAATTTCCCGAAAGAAGCCGCCACCGAGCCCGGCGCCGAAGTCAATATCGCTATCGTTGGCCGGCCCAATGTCGGCAAATCCACTCTCCTCAATCGCATGGCCGGTGAAGAGCGCTCCATCGTTTCGCCCGAACCCGGCACCACGCGCGATGCCGTTGACACCGTCATCGAGCGCGACGGCAAACTCTATCGCTTCCTCGACACCGCAGGCATTCGTCGCAAAGCAAAAACGAAACTTGTCGCGGAAAAGCTCAGCGTCGTCATGGCCCGCCGCCATCTCGAGCGCGCCGACGTGGCCCTCCTTGTCATTGACGGCTTGCTCGGTGTCACCTCGCATGACGCCACCATCGCGAGTTATACACAGCAGTCCGGTAGCGCGCTCATCGTCGTGGTGAACAAATGGGATTTGGCCCTGGCCGCGGCGCGCGAACACGCCGGCAAAGCAAGCAAGTCGAAAACCACTGGGAATATAAATCCGATGAAACTCATTGCCGATTATGAAAAACTGATCCGCGAGAAATTGAAATTCCTCGACTATGCCCCAATCATCTTTCTCTCCGCGCTCACCGGTGAGCGTACCGGCGGACTGTTCGCGCTCATCGACAGAGTCATCGCCTCGCGCCAGCGCCGCATTTCCACCGGCGAAATGAATCGCTGGCTTTCCAGCGTCGATCTCGACCGCGGCACTTCGCCCGCCGAGCACAAGATCAAAATCTATTACGTTACGCAAGCGTCTGCGGCGCCGCCCACCTTCGTGCTTTTCACCAATCAAAAGCGCCGCTTGCATTTCAGCTACGAACGCTTTCTGGAGAATCAGCTGCGTAAGAAATTTGACTTCACCGGCACGCCGATTCGTTTTCAGCAGCGTGTCAAGCAACGTACTCGCCGCGCCGGCGCGTCCGCTCGAGAATCGCCGTGAATTCACAAACAGATTTGCTTACAATCATTGCGACTTTCTGAATTGGGTCAAAACGTTCACGAAAAGGAGCCTGCAACTTGCCTTCGACAAACAGCGATGATCGCGCGTCGCAACTGACTCGCCGCAAATTCCTCGGCTCCGCCGCGCTGATTGGCGCTGCGTCTCTCGCACCCACGAGTCTGGCGCACCGCGAAGCTACGGCTGCGCCGCCAGATATCGCGCCGTTCGAGCTCGACGAAACCACGGTCGCGGCGCTCCAAGATGGTATGAAATCCGGCCAATTCACGGCCCATTCCATCGCGCAGAAATATCTGGATCGCATCGCGGAGATCGACAAGCAGGGTCCGGCCATTAACTCCGTGATTGAACTAAATCCCGATGCGCTTTCCATCGCGGACTCGCTGGATGACGAACGCAACAGCAAAGGACCGCGCGGGCCGCTCCATGGTATTCCCGTGCTCATCAAAGACAACATCGGCACTTATGATCGCATGATGACCACCGCCGGCTCGCTCGCGCTTTCCGGTTTCACGCCAACAAAAGACTCTGCGGTCGCGCAACGCCTGCACGAAGCGGGCGCCGTGATTCTCGGCAAAACAAATCTCAGCGAATGGGCGAATTTTCGGTCCACTCATTCTTCCAGCGGCTGGAGCGGCCGCGGCGGTCAAACCCACAATCCCTACGCCGTCGATCGCAACCCATGTGGTTCGAGTTCCGGTTCCGGCGCCGCAGTTTCCGCGAACCTGGCCGCGATTACCATCGGCACCGAAACCGATGGCTCGATTGTGTGCCCCTCTTCCGCAAACGGAGTGGTGGGAATCAAGCCGACGGTCGGTTTGGTCAGCCGCGCGGGAATCATTCCCATTTCGCATAGCCAGGACACCGCCGGGCCGATCTGCCGCACCGTTGCCGACGCTGCCGCGCTGCTGAGCGCCATTGCCGGAATCGATCCGGACGACACGGCCACCAAAGCTCCGGGAAGAAAAGCGTATCCCGACTACACAAAGTTTCTGGACCGCGGCGGCTTGCGCGGCGCGCGCATCGGAGTTGTGCGAAAACTCTTCTTCTTGCCCGATAAACTTGATCCGATCATGAAGAATGCTCTCGATGCTATGAAGAGCGAAGGCGCGACCCTCGTGGATCCCGCCGAGATCGGGACTCTCGACCAATTTGGCAGATCGGAAAACACCGTGCTGCAATATGAGTTCAAAGCCGACATGCGCGCCTACCTTGCGCAATTCCCTAATGCGCCAGTGCATTCGCTGAAAGACATTATCGAGTTCAATGAAAACCATTACGATTCAGAGCTTTTGTATTTCGGTCAGGAAATTATGATCGAATCGGAGAAACGAGGCCCTCTCACCGATAAGGCGTACCTGGACGCACTTGCGAAAAATCACCTGCTCGCGCGGCAACAAGGAATCGATGCCGTGATGGACAAATACAAACTCGACGCGCTGGTAGCGCCCACGGGCGGTCCGGCCTGGACGACCGACCTATTAAATGGCGACCACGATACCGGCGGCAGCTCATCTCCCGCCGCCGTCGCAGGCTACCCGAACATCAATGTCCCGGCAGGGTTCGTTTTCGGGTTGCCGGTGGGCATTTCATTTTTTGGCCGCGCCTGGAGTGAGCCGGTCTTGATCAAGATTGCTTATGCCTTCGAACAAACGACCCGCGTCCGCCGAGCGCCCCGATTCCTCGGCACCGCCGACTTGAAGATCGACCGGCAATGAGACGGGCTCAGTTTGAGCGGTGTTTTCTGCTGCGTGTGCCGGGATTGACATCGCCCAGAATGGGTTTACGATAACGAAAGAAAGTATCGAGCAGATGGCTTCGGCGGCCCAACACGCATCGGCGGTTCCCGAGAAGAATTTGTTCCGCATCGGCGAAGTCAGCCGACTGACCGGAACGAAGGCGTTCGTTCTGCGTTACTGGGAAACGGAATTCCCCACTCTGGAGCCGGTGAAGAGCTCGAGCGGCCATCGCATGTACCGCCGTGAAGACATAGAGACGGTTTTCGAAATCAAGCGCCTTCTCTATGAAGAGGGCTTCACCATCGCCGGCGCGCGCCGCCATCTCGCCGAACAAAACGGGAGCGCCCAGCCAGGCGCTGAAATACCTTCCGTGCCCCAGCCGCCCGCTCGTGAACGCGACCACGAGCTCTCGCGAACGCAGCGCAAATGCCTGCTCGACCTGCGCGAAGAGCTCCTGGCTATCTTGACCCTCCTCGAAGGCCGGTGATACGCTAAATCTGCTCGCGGTCGGGACGTGGCGCAGCCTGGTAGCGCGCACGCTTGGGGTGCGTGAGGTCGCTGGTTCGAATCCAGTCGTCCCGACCACTTCTGTCCGCATTGCGGCACTCTGGTGGATTGAGTTCTCTCGGCGCTCGAATCCGTTCCTATGCCCAACATTTTAGTGACCAATGACGACGGCATCGCTGCTCCCGGCTTGCGCGCTCTGGCAAAATCGCTGGCGCGAATCGGAACCGTAACGATTGTGGCGCCGTCGCACGAACGCAGCGCGGCGGCGCAGTCACTTACCCTCAGGCAGCCGATTTTCGTAGAGCAGCTCGCCGAGCGCGAGTGGTCCATCGAAGGAACCCCTGCTGACGCCTTGATTCTTGCCTTCCACACTCTGCTGGCCGAGTGCCCTGACCTCGTCGTCTCCGGCATCAATCGCGGGGCCAACCTGGGCGAGAATGTCTATTACTCCGGCACCGTTGGCGCGGCCATGGAAGGGGCGATCAATCGCGTTCCGTCGATCGCGATTTCCATTGCTTCACGCGCGCCGAATGTGGATTTCATTCCGGCCACACACTTCATCGAACGATTAGCTCCCTTGGTACTTCGAGAAGGATTGCCGAAAGGCGTTCTCTTGAATGTGAACGTTCCGAATCCTTGGAACGGCGGCGTGCGCTTCACCCGCCAATCGCCAAAAATTACGCGCAACGTTTTGCAAAAGGGCGAGGACCCGCGCGGCCGAACCTATTACTGGCTGAATGAACAAAAAATCACGGAAGACATTGCGGCGGACACGGACCACGCGGCGATTTTAGCAGGAGAAGTGTCCGTCACTCCTCTGGTCATCGACCACACGGACGCGCCATCGTTGAATCATCTTTCCCATTGGAAACGGCTGCTCGAAGAGAAATGATCGCTAGGCGTGCGTGGTTTTCATCAGGCGATCTCGAACCCCTGAGTCGCCGGCCATTTCGATGCACGTCCACGCCATCGCCAGCGCGCCTTCCATTACGGCCTGGTCTGCCTCTTCCGTGACGCAGTGCGCGGTGAACTCCGGCTGATGATTGGCCGCGGGCAAAGAATTAATTCCGATCATGGGATGGATGGATGGAATGGCGTAAGAAACATTTCCCATATCCGTTGACGCGGCGAGGCGCGACATCGCGGGGCCGAGCTCCGGGAATTTGCGGCCAGCCGCTTCCGCGTTCTTTTTGTAAATCAAGCTCATCTGATGGTCGTAGCGAACGTCGGCGTAAGGTTTATCGCCGCCGCAAATTTCGAGTTTCGCGCCCGTAGCTAGAGCACCGGCTTCGAAGCAGCGGTACACCTTGGCGCGCACTTCCTCAAGTTCCGCCATATTTTCGCCGCGCACCAAGTAACGCGCCGAAGTATGCGCCGGCACAACGTTGGGCGCGTCGCCACCATGCGTGGTAATGCCGTGGACGCGGTCGGTCTGGCGCAAATGCTGGCGCAGCAGGCCGATGGAAGTCTGTGCGACGGTCAAGGCGTCGGCAGCGTTGATTCCCATCTCCGGAAAAGCCGAGGCGTGCGCTTCTTTGCCGGTGTAGTGCACGTCGAACATCGAAGCGGCGATCAGGTGCGCTTCCAGCATTTCCACCGGCGCAGGATGCACCATCATCGCGGCGTGCATTCCGTCAAACGCGCCGCGCTCGAGCAGCACAACCTTTCCGCTGGCATTGCCCACCTCTTCCGCAGGAGTACCGATGACGCTGACGGTGAGCCCTACGTCGTTGGCGACGTGCGCGGCGGCAATTCCCGCGCCGACCGCCATGGCCGCGATCATATTGTGGCCGCAGGCGTGGCCGATTTCCGGCAGCGAGTCGTACTCGGCGCAAATAGCAATGTGCAGTGGGCCGCTCCCGGAGCGCGCGACGAAGGCCGTGGGCAAATCGCAGATGCCGCGCCTTACGTCGAAGCCCGCGCCGGTCAATTCATCGGCAAGCCATGAGCAGGCCTTTTCTTCTTCGAATCCCAGCTCCGGATGCGCGTGGATGCGATGACTCAGCGAGAGCATTTTCTTCTGCGCTCCGCGGAGCCGCTCTTGCGCGCCTGCCTTTGCATTCATTTTTTCCATAACATTCTTCCTGTCGTATTCCGAGGGTCACCGAGCATGTCGTGCTTCCGCGAAATTCGCGGCGGATCCGGCGTCGCCGCGCGTTAGCGCCGCGCTTAGATCGGCATACAACAACCGGTGAAAAAGATGCTCGCCCGCCTCGCGGCGCACCGAGAGCCTCCCGGCCCGATACGCACGCGAATGCAAGCCGCGCTGCACCGCTTCGCAGATGTCGACATCTTCCTCTTGCACGCGGTGACTGACCGCGACGCTCTGGCGGTTGTGCTCATCTGCTGCTCCATCCACCTCTGCAAAATAGAAATCGAAAATCACGCGGCAACGATCGATGGAAAGCGGCAAAACCAGGTTGGTGTCGAGGTATCCTTCATACCAATTCAGCATGAAGTTCGGATATTGCCAAAAATAATAGGCGCGGTCGCCGTGGCGCGTAGCAGCGGCGTCACCGTCGGCGCCGGGATTGGACGCTTTCACCGGACTCGATTGCAGCGAAAAGCGATCCTCGTTCTCGATGGTGTAATTCGCATATTCGAGAACGCTGTTCAGGCCCTTGTGAAGATGCGGGACGTGGTAGCCGCCATCGAGATAGTTGTCGACGTAGACTTTCCAGTTGCAGTTCAGTTCGTAGATACGGCGTTCAAAGAAACACAGCGTGGCCAGGCGCAGCGGCCGCACGCGTTCCACCAAGTGGCCGAGAAAATCACGGAGCGATTCGGATTGGGCATGGAGATTCACAAAAACGAAATTCTCCCAAGTGTCGACAGGCACGGGGACAAGACCATTTTTGCCGCGATCGAAATCGCAAACACCGTCAAAATCCGGCGTGCCCTTGAGCGCGCCGTCGATGCCGTAGGTCCATCCATGGTAAGGGCAGCGGAAATTCGCGGCGTGGCCAGCAGGCTCGGTGACCACAGCGGCGGCATGATGACGGCAGACATTATAAAAGGCGCGAAGCACGCCGTCGGCGCCGCGCGCAACCACGAGCGGCTCGCCGTCCAGATCGGCCGTAAAAAATTCGCCGGGCTCGGCGACCTGATCGGCACGGCCGACCATCTGCCAGGTCCGATGGAAGATGGCGTGTTTTTCCAGTCGAGCGAGGCGCCCATCCGTGTACCAAGCAGCCGGAATCGTATACGCTTCCGCGAGCGGCGCGCGGTGGTTGTAGGCGTGGATGACATCTGCGAGGGATTCCATTTTGTCCGCCTGATTATGGCCTGAATTCACCAGCTTGGGAAGTCTTCGGCAACTTGCTCGGCGCTACGCTACCGGTTCAAGCTGTATTATAAGTGGACGAGATTGAACACCAGCGTGCGTCGAAAACCATCAACTCAGCGCTCGGTCAAGCGTGAATGCGCGTTCTGCGCCATCCAAAATGATCCGGGGAATGCCTTTCGCGTATGGGAAGACGAAGATACTTTCGTCTTTCTCGACCACCGGCCACTGTTTCCGGGGCATTGCCTGCTGATCGCGAAACGGCATGCGGCGACGCTGACGGATCTTGACGCCGCATTGCTGCACGCCGTTTTCGACAATGTGCGCGTGGTGGCCATGGCGGTGCAAAATGCGATGCATGCCGAGGGAACGTTCATCGCTGTCAACAATATCGTCAGCCAAAGCGTTCCACATTTTCACGTGCACGTCGTCCCGCGGCGAAAGGGCGATGGACTTCGCGGATTCTTTTGGCCACGGCAAGAATACGAAAGCGACGCTCAAGTTGCCGCCGTGGCCAATGCAATCGGCAGAGAAATCTTGCGGCTGAAGTCACACTGATTCAGCGCGGTCGCCTAACTTCGCTTCAATGAAAGTCGTGTGAGCTGGTTTCTGCTTTGGTGATCTGCAAGGGCACGACCCGTTCGACCTTTACGGAAACGACGTTATCGAGATTCTGCAACTGGCCATCGATCAGCAAAAACTGATGATGGACGATGGTCAGATGATTTTTCGCAAACACTTGCGGCGTAATGATGGCATTGGCGATTCCAGTTTCATCTTCAAGGCTCAGAAACACAAAACCTTTTGCCGTTCCGGGACGCTGGCGTGCAATGACGGAGCCGGCAACGCGCACATGGATGCCATTTGGCAACTGGGTGAGCTCGATGGCCGATCGAATCCCGCGCTTCTTCATGTTCGCGCGGTAATAACCCATGGGATGAGGGCCGACGGTCATGCCGGTGCCTTTGAAATCAGCTACCAGCCGCTCTTCCAAGTTCATCGGGGGCAAAGGCGAAGCGGCGGAAATTTCGAACTCTTTCGATTCCTCCGACGATTGATTTTCTGTTGGCTCTGACGATTCCGCGGATGCGAGCAAAGGGCCGGCGCTGCGGGCGGCGCGTTCGATCTGCCACAGAGCTTCACGGCGATGGCCGTTGCGCTTGCCTCCGATGTGATTCAAGCTGCCAATCGCCGCCAGCGTGGCCAGTTCATCTTTCTGGATGGCAGGGACGCGAAGCTTGAGCTCATCTATGGAAGCAAACGGGCGAATGGCGCGTTCGCTGACAATCATCGCGGCAACATCGGCGCGCAGTCCTTTGACGTAACGCAGGCCGAGGCGCATGCTGAAACCCACGCCAGTTTTTTCGAGCGTGCACAGCCAATCCGAGCAGGTCACATCGATGGGCTTGATTTTCAAGCCGTGCCGCTGCGCATCTTTCACCAGCGTTGCTGGCTGATAAAATCCCATGGGCTGATTGTTCAGCATGGCCGCGGTGAAAGCGGCCAGGTAATGGCATTTGAAATAAGCGCTGGCGTATGCGAGAAGAGCGAAACTCGCGGCGTGAGATTCAGGAAATCCATATAACGCAAACGAAGTGATGGCCTGAATGATTTTGTCCTGCACCTGCTGGCCAATCCCATTTCGATCCATGCCGAGGCGAAGTTTCCGCTCTACCTCCTTCATGCGTTTTTCGGAGCGCTTGAATCCGAAGGCGCGGCGAAGCTCTTCCGCCTCGCCTCCCGTGAATCCGGCGGCGATCATGGCGATGCGCAGCAGTTGCTCTTGAAATAGAGGAATTCCCAGCGTCCGTTTGAGAACTGGCTCAAGCGAAGGATGAGGATAGTCAACCGCTTCGCGGCCCTGGCGGCGCTTCAAATAGGGATTCACCATTTCGCCGACGATCGGGCCTGGCCGGATGATCGCGACTTGCACGACAATGTCGTAAAACTTTGTAGGCCGGAGCCGTGGCAAGCACGACATCTGCGCGCGGCTTTCAATCTGAAACATGCCCACGGTATCCGCTTTTTGCAGCGCTGCGTAAACAGCGGGATCGCCGACCGGCAGGCGCCCCAAATCGATTTTCTCGCCGTAATCCTGCTTGATGATGTGTAAACAATCTTCCAGCGCAGCCATCATGCCCAGCCCGAGCAGATCCACTTTCACCATGCCCATATCCGCACAATCATCTTTATCCCACTGCACCACAACGCGACCGGGCATCGTCGCCGGCTCCAGCGGCACCACCGAATCCAATTGGCCCTGGCAGATCACCAGTCCGCCGGAATGCTGCCCCAGATGACGCGGCAAATCCTGTACCTCCGTGCAAAGTTCCAGGAATTTCCGGATTTGCGGATGCGCGAGATTCAGCCCTGCATCATGAAATTTCCTGTCGAGCGTGTCGTTGGCGTCGTGGTATTCCCAGTGGCCGACCAAACTGGTCAAGCGATTGAGGATTTCCGAATCGAAGGACATCACTTTGCCGATTTCGCGCGCCGCCGAGCGCCCGCGATACGTGATCACATTCGCGGTCATCGCCGCACCCAATTTTCCATAGCGCTGATACACATACTGAATGGCGCGTTCGCGCTGGTCTCCGCTGGGCAGGTCGAGGTCGATATCCGGCCATTCTCCACGCTCTTCGGTGAGGAAGCGTTCGAAAAGCAGTTCCATCTTCACAGGATCCACGGCCGTGATTCCCAGCGCGTAGCAAACGGCGCTGTTCGCCGCCGAGCCGCGGCCCTGCACCAGAATATTTTGTTCGCGGCAAAATCGCACGATGTCCCAAACGATCAGGAAGTAGCCTTCGAGATGAAGTTTTTCAATGATGCTCAGTTCGTGATCGATTTGCCGCTGCGCGCGCTCATCGCCGGAACCGTAGCGGCGAATCATGCCCTCGTACGCGCGCTCGCGCAGAAAATGAACCTGAGATTGCCCGCCCGGAACGGGATAGTTGGGAAATTGATAGCCCAAATTCTTCAAACTGAATTGCAGGCGCGAAGAAAGCTCATGGGTATTGGCGAGCGCTTCTGGCAAATCGCAAAAGAGTTTTTCCATCTCCGCAGGCGGTTTCAAATAACGTTCGGAATTGCGCGCCAGCAGCCGGCCCGCGGTGGCCAAAGTGCGGTGATGGCGTATCGCCGTGAAAACATCCATCACTTCGCGGCGTTGCGGCAGCCCGTAGCACACACCATTGGTGGCCAGCAACGGCAAACCAAGTTTCCGCGCAATGGCCACCGCGGCTTGATTGCGCGCTTCTTCTTCCCGGCAATAATGCCGCTGCAATTCGACGTAGACATCTTGGCGGCCGAATAATTCGCAGAGCTGCTGCACACACGCGCTGCCTTCATCCGTTCCGCCGCGCTGCAAGGCATGCGCCAGCGGCCCTTCCGCGCCTCCAGTCAAGCAGATCAGCCCCGCTGAATATTCTGCAAGCTCCGAAGATAAAACGCCGCCTTCGCCCTTCGCCGCGCGCAATTTCATCTTCGTGATCAGACGGCAAAGGTTTTGATAGCCCAGGCGGGACGAAACCAGCAAGGGATAGCGCCAGCCTTCCACCGCACTAATTTCTGCGCCGATATGCGCCCCGATAGAAGCTTTTTGTGCGGCAAGATAAAAACGCGGCGCGCCGTACACTCCGTCGCGGTCAAGCAGCGCCATCGCTTGCATTCCCCATTCTGCGCATACTGTGGCCAGTTCTTCCGGCAGGGAAGCACCTTCCAAAAAACTGAATGCAGAACGGGTATGGAGTTCGGTGTACATCGATCGTCTCGTCAATCGTATCTTCCACGTACAAACCAGCTGCGGCGCAAACCGTCGTAATAAATACGATAGAGGCCGTCTTGCACCTCCCCGGGCAAATCACGCTCCAGGAACAACGCGCCAGAATCAAAGCGTATATAAATGTCCCATTCATCGTGATGCCACGCTTCTTCCTGCCACCAATCTCCCGCAGTGCGCCAGGGTCCGGAAGCCGCCACAATTCTGCCGCGCATGCCGCGAAAAGAAATGTGAAGAGGGCGCTCTTCCCGTAGTTCAATTTTCGCCAGCCATTCTGGTCGGAAATTTCGCAGCGCAACGGTTGCCCTTCGCAGCTTGGGTTCATCCTCTGCTTTGCGATTTGCCGCCGCGATCGTATGGCCAGTTTTCCGGCGGAATTTCATTTCATTCGGTGTCGGAGCAAATCGCTTCATACGAAATGCGCCGGGACGATGCGTATCCATAGTTTCCGGCGAGCCGACGTTCAGGCTGCCCACCAGATTCGCCAGCCGCGCAATGATCAGCTCCAATTTTTCCGGATCAATGGAATTGCGGCGGAATAGCCCATTTTGCGCCGCGCGGTGCCGCGCCGCTTCGGCCGCAAGCGCAATTTTGCGTATCGTTGCCTGAGGAGGGTCCGCTTGTAATTGCAAACGCAGCAAATTCAAAAGCAATTTCGAGTCCCGCATTGGCACGGGCAAACGCATTGTTTTCTCGTAATTTTTGGGAGCTTCCGCGGCGGGTGCTTCTCCACGGATCGGCGGCTCTTTTTCGAACGCATCGCCCAACGTAAGTCGCAAATGAATCGCCGCGGCGGCCAAAGCGTGCGCCTGCAGCCGCACGCACAATTGATCGAGCAGGCGCCCCAGCAGAAACGCCAGCGGCTCAAGCTCCTCCACGGCATCTTCGAGCTCGATCTCCTCTTCGAAACGCATCTCCGATTCGGCCAGCACCAGGGAACGCACGCTTGCGCCGCGCGCCAATTCGTGCAAACGCACGCCTTCCTGACCCAGCCGCTCGGAAAGCTGCAGGACGGGCAATGCCGCCAATTCCTCGCACCTGCTCACGCCCCAGCGTTCCAACGTTTCCAGAATTTCGACGGAAGGAGAAAGCGTGCGGACAGGCAAGCGGCCCAAACGTTTCGATTCTTCACCCCGAGGAATGAAAGTAATTCCCGGGAAACCCCGCGCGGCATGAAGAGCCACATCGATATTTGCCGCTATCGCGACATTCACTGCCAAGCCGAGTTCCGCCGCGCGCCGCGCCAGCTCACGCGCAATTTTTTCCTGGGAGCCCCAAAAACGATGCAGGCCCGTGAGATCAAGCACGATCGTATCGAGTGTCGTGTCTTCGATTCGCGGAGAAATAGTCCGGCCCATCTGTAGCAGCGCTATGTGCAGCGATTCCTCGCATGTGCGCGAGCGATTCCTTTTTTCCACTCCGCAAAACTGAGCGGCTTGCGGCTCGGTCATTCCGATTTCGATTCCTGCCTGCGTCGCGGAATCGTTCACCGCCACAACGCTGCGAAGGGGAGGAGTTCCGTCCCAAAGAGCGACCGCGCGGCCACGCAAAGCAGGCTCAGCGCACAATACGGCCTGCAAAATAAAGTCGGGGACGTAGATAGAAGCGAATGCCATGCCAATCGATTCCGATAGCTGTATTTGCAAAGATCTCCTGTTTAGCCTTCAAAGGATCCGAGTTTTGGTTCAACGCGCGCATCGGTGAAGCGCCACGGCATTGCGTTTGCCCGGAAGATTGTTTCAAGGGAGTTGGATGAACCGCTCGTAGCGCTGGAAATGCGCCCTTCGCGAAATTCCATTCTGCTGACCGGGTTTATGCGCGAACGCACCACGCCGGCATGCACGTCAAGGCCATCCAGCAACCGCACAAAGGATGGCCATGCAAAATCTCCCGTGCGGGCTTCGGATATTTCCCTTGGCTGTGCAGTAGACCAGTGAACCAGCCCGCCTTCGAGCTTCAAAACCAGCGAAGCGCACGTTTTTGCATTCGGCTCTTGCTCGATGATCACCAGAATCGTCTGGGTGTTTTCCACGGCGCGCCGGAAACGAAACCATGCATCCAGCGGAAGCTGGCGCACTGTTTTACGTGGAACATCGCTTAGATCCAGGCATACAAAACTGAATCCGCCGCCCTGCAAAAGCAGATCCGTGGCGCGAAGGGCATGATTGATATTCCGGCAGCGCACCCATAGCAACTGCTTCAGTTCCACGCCCGCGGCTTCTGCCTGGCACGGGTCGAAGGCATCGCATGCGTCAATCAACGCGCAAGCTTCCGCCTGGGCCGTTCGCATCCCCAAAGCGGAAACCAACAGGCTTGTCCGGCCCGAACAAGCTGGGCCAAAGATTTCCGTCAGCGCGCCTCGCGGAAATCCGCCCGTCAACAAATCGATTTCATCAATGCCCGTGGAAGTGTTCTCTGTGGCGCGGCGCTCGCGATATTCAAAGGGAGCGGCAACGCGTCCGGCGAGGGCGCCTTCCACTTGAGAGCGCAATTGCGCGAAATTCCGAGGCATCGCAGGTAGGCGGCAAAAACCACAATCAATTAGTTTCGCTTTTTATTCGCCACAAGGAAAATCTCTCACGAATCGGGCGCCATTGTCAACCTGCCTGTCCTCGCATCGCCAAGCGTGTAACCACCCTGTAACATTCATGCTGTAGGCTTACCCTGCTCAGAGGTTCCCATGCGCCGCTCCACGTCAGAACATCCGCGCTTTTTCTTTAACCGCCATCTTTCCTGGCTGCAATTCAATCGCCGCGTTTTGGAGGAAGCTCTCGACACTACCAATCCACTGCTCGAACGCGTCAAGTTTCTCGCGATTACCGCGAGCAACCTCGATGAATTTGTGGAAGTTCGCGTCGCCGGCCTTCTGCAACAGGCCGAGCAGGGGCATGGAGAAACCGGTCCGGATGGTCTGGCGCCCGGCGAAGTGCTGGCGCAGCTTTCCACCGGCCTTCACGAATTCGTGAAGGATCAATACGACTGCTGGCGCGAAAAGCTCGTGCCCGCACTCGCCGAGGAGTCGGTCAGAGTCCGCGACTTCCGCCAATTAAAGCCGGAAGCGCGAAAGGCTGTGGAACGATTCTATCTCGAGCATGTCGAGCCGCTGATGACGCCCGTCACCGTAGACCCCGCGCATCCCTTTCCCCGCGTCTTGAACAAGGCCCTTTGCGTGGCATGCCTTCTGCAACGCAAACGCAAAGATTCGCAAACCTTCCTCGGAGTGGTCACTGTTCCGCGCGCCCTTCCCCGCGTTTTTCGCATCCCCTCCGGCGAAGGCGCCATCGAGTACATTTTCCTTCACGATATCGTTGAGGCTTACATCGAACGCCTGTACCACGGATACAAAATCCTGTCGTCCGCGGCTTTTCGCGTCACACGCAACAGCAATCTTTACCTCCGTGAAGAAGAATCGCGAAGCATCCTCGATTCCGTCGACTTGCAGCTTCATCGCCGCCGCAAAGGCGCAGCCGTGCGCCTGGAAATCGAAGCCGGCGCCGACCCGGAGATCATCGAACGCCTCCGCTCGAATTTCCGTTTGGCCGCCGGACAGATTTTTGAAGCGAACGGCCCGGTTAACCTGTCGCGCCTTTTCAACTTCTACGACCAGACGCCGCGGCCCGACCTGAAATTTCCCCCCTTCGCCCCGAAGGAGCTGCGCGTCCCACGCGAGCCGCGCGCGCTCTTCAAGCTTATCCGCGAGCGCGACGTGCTCCTGCATCATCCTTATGATTCATATTCCACGGTGGTCGATTTCATCGAAAGTGCGGCCCGCGACCCTGACGTGCTCTCCATCAAGCAGACGCTGTATCGCACCAGCGAAGATTCGCCTATCGTCCGGGCGCTCATGGACGCAGCGGCCAAAAAAGAAGTCACGGTTGTCGTCGAGCTCAAAGCCCGCTTCGATGAAGCATCCAACATCCGCTGGGCGCGCAGCCTCCAGGAAGCCGGCGTGCAGGTGTATCACGGCCTGGTGGGATTGAAGACGCATTGCAAGCTTGCTCTGTTGGTCCGCCGCGACGCCAATGGCAAAGTCCGCCGCTACGCTCATCTCGGCACCGGCAATTACAATCCGTCGACCGCGCGCTTCTATACCGACTTGAGCCTGCTCACTTGTAATCGGCAAATTACCGAAGCCGTGCACTACGTTTTCAACTTCCTCACCGCTTATTCGGAGCAAGCGCACTACGGCCCATTGTCCGTCGCGCCTCTCAACCTCGGCAAAAACTGCGTGAGCTTGATCGATCGCGAAGCGGCCCACGCCAAGGCCGGCCGGCCTTCACTCATCGTCGCGAAGGTGAATTCCCTGCTCGACAAAGGCATCATCGAAGCGCTCTATCGCGCCTCACAAGCCGGCGTCCACATTGAGCTGATCGTGCGCGGCGCCTGCGCGCTGCGTCCCGGCGTCCGGGGCATCAGCAGCCGCATCCGCGTGCGCAGCGTGGTTGGCCGCTTCCTGGAACACAGCCGCATCTTCGTCTTCGGCAATGGTGGCAATACGGAAGTCTATCTGGGCAGCGCCGACTGGATGCCACGCAATCTCTACGAGCGCGTCGAGGTAATTTTCCGCCTCAAGAATCTCGCGCTCTGCCAGAAAGTCTGCTCCGAAATCCTGCTGCCCTATTTTGCCGACACGCAAAAGGCGCGCTTCCTCTCGCCCGATGGACAATACGCGGGACTGCCGCGCCGCCGTGGGCTGCGCTCGCCCACAAACGGAACCCGCTTCAATGTGCAGCAATTCTTCATGGCCGTCGCCCAGGGCCAGGACGGCTTGACCGCGTCTTTGCCGCTCCCGCTGATGGAAAAGCTAAAAACCTCGCCGGTCTTTGAGGTATTGTCTGCACGATGGCAAGCTCCCCAAGAGCCCGAGTTAACACCAAGTCCGACCGCCCGTTAGTGTTCGAAGGAGCCATCACAGGAATGGAGAATTGATGAGCGCCCAGAAGCTGGATGTTGCCATCGTTGGCGCGGGCATCGTGGGACTGGCCCATGCCTACATCGCCGCGCGTTCTGGCCGGCGCGTCGCCGTCTTCGAGCGAAATCCCGCCGCCAAGGGCGCTTCCATCCGCAACTTCGGCATGATTTGGCCGATTGGCCAGCCCGCCGGGCCTTTGCACGAAATGGCTCTCCGCAGCCGCGCCCTGTGGCTTGAAGTTTTGCAGGAAGCCAAGCTGCCCTTCTTCGACACCGGCTCGCTGCACGCTGCTTATCGCGACGACGAAGCTGCGGTCGGCAAGGAGTTCAGCGATAAGGCGCCATCTCTCGGCTACGAGTGCGCCTGGCTCAACCCTCACGAAACGCTTGAGCGCAGCCGCGCCATTCGTCCTAAAGGCCTGCTGGGAGCGCTTTGGAGCCCCACGGAATTGACTGTCGACCCTCGCCACGTTGTCGGCAGCCTGCCAAAGTTTCTCTCCGAGCGCTACGGCGTGCAGTTCTTCTTCAACACCGCCGTTCACCGGGTCGATACTTCGCTCCTTGAAACGAAGGAACAACGATGGGAGGCGGACTCGATTATCGTCGCCGGTGGCGATGACTTTCAGACCTTATTTCCCGAATCTCTTCGCGAGAAAAACCTCACGCGCTGCAAATTGCAAATGATGCGCACCGCACCGCAGCCACAAGGATGGATGCTTGGCCCCTCGCTGGCGTTCGGCTTGACCTTCAAGCACTATCCAACTTTTCAAATATGCTCCAGCCTCCGCGCATTGAAGGAACGCATCGAACGCGAAACTCCGGAATTT
>JASHQB010000007.1 GCA_030037775.1 Candidatus Acidiferrales bacterium | reverse complement strand
CGGCTCCGATTACGACGGCTCCGATATGCCCATCGGCATGGAAGACGTCTCGCACCTGCCGGAGATCACCCAGGCGCTTCTCGACCGCGGCTACAAGCCCGCTGACATCAAGAAAATCCTCGGCGAAAACACGCTGCGCGTCATGGCCGAATGTGAGCGCGTCAGCCGCGAAATGCAATCCCAGCCGTAATTTTTTTTAGACGTGATAACCGGCAGGCCTGACCGCTTTGGGAGGCGAGCCTTTGTAGGGCTCGACTTGTCCGGAACGTTGCGAAGGGATCGTTCTTACCGGGCCGTTCCCGTCCGGTAGTGTCTCAGTTTGGAGATTTGCACCATGGCAAAACTTGTCTATGGATTGAGCCAGTCCCTTGATGGCTATGTCGACCACATGAAGCTTGGGCCGCCTGCGCCCGCGGCCTTCCTTCACTTCATCGAGCAGGTGCGTGGCCTGACGGGCTCGATATACGGTCGCCGTATGTACGAGATCATGCGTTATTGGGACGAAGATCTTCCTGATTGGGACGCGGAGGACCGCGAATTCGCGGTGGCGTGGCGGAGCCAGCCGAAGTGGGTCGTGTCGCGTTCCCTCAAGTCAGTTGGCCCCAACGCCACGCTTGTCGCGAATGACTTTGAGAAGGTGATACGCGGCCTGAAGGCTGAGCTGGCTGGCGAGATTCAAGTTGGCGGACCAGTCCTGGCGCAAAGCCTCACCGAAGCCGGTCTTATCGATGAGTATCGACTCTACCTCCGCCCCGTCGTGCTTGGTGGTGGCCAGCCATTCTTCGCCGGTCCCCGTCCGCCGCTCCACCTGGCAGCCAGCGATTTAATCATCGATGACCTGATTCGGTTGACGTACGTTCCTGCTTAATCGCGCGCGACTCGTCCGGCGGACTGCGCTCAGAAATTCAAACTGAGACATTCCTCCCGTCCTCTCCCTTGACACTCACCAACCCTTGCGCTACGCTCCGCTCCGTTGCCCGAAGTTTTTTGCGGCGTTCCGCCGCGCTAATGACAATTTGTCTCGACATTTGCCCCTTCCCCAAGGAGGCCGCCGTGAAGATTCGTTTTCTTGTTCTTTCTGTGACCTTGCTCCTGTGCGTCGTCGCCCTCATCTCTTTGTCCGCGCCGCTTTTTTCTCAAGCTCCGCAGCCTGCCGGCCAGGTTTCGCAATTGATTCCCGCCGTCAACATCGACCGCGGCAGCCAGCGCCTCGTCGCCGAAGCGCAAGCTTCCGTCTTCTGGAACGATCTCGTCGCCACCCAGCCCATGGGCCGCGCGCGCATCGCTCTCGGCGACGGCTCCATCCTCAACGTCGGCTCGAATTCCAGCTTGCGTGTCATTCAGCATGACGCCTCCGCGCAGCAGACTCAGCTCGATCTCGGCTACGGCCGCGTCCGCGCCAAAGTCGTTCCACTCACGCGCTCCGGTGCCGCGTTTCAAATCAAAACGCCCGTCGCAACCGCTGGCGTCGTCGGCACCGATTTTTTCCTCCAGCAGGGCCAGGGCGCGCCGCCGCCCCCAAAAATTGACGTCGCCGTTCTCCCATTCTCCGCCGCATCTTCCGTTTCGCTCTCTGACGCGAACACCGAAGCCCTCGCCAAGCAGCTTGGCTCGCAGCTTGGCCAATCCGGCCAGGTCACCTCCGCCATGATTTCGCCCGTTCCCGGCGCCACCGCGCCCATCGGCCCTCAAGCTGCCGCGCAATCCGGCCAAGCCACTAACGCCACCATCGTTCTCGTGCCCGTGATTCAGCAGGCGGAGGCCAAGGAATCCACGCACGGCCTCGGCGGTCTCGGCGGCCATTTTCATGTTCCCGGCGCGGGCGGCAGCCAGCTCAAACACGTTGACGCAGACGTGGACTTGCAAGTCCAGATGGTTCGCACCGCCGACGGCAGCGTCCTCAAGACCATCGACGCCTCTTCGAAAAAAGGCTACAACAACGTGAACGTCAACGCCGACGGCTACAGCACCAATTTCGGCTCCGCCGACGTGAACAATCCGGCATTCCAAAAATCGCCGCTCGGCCAGACTCTCGCCGAGGCCATGGCAAGCCTTGTCTCACAAGTCCAGTCGCAAGCCTCCGACGCTCTCAAGCAAGCCGCCGCGTCCGCGCCCCCCGCGTTCGACAATAGCGTCGCTACCGTCGTCGATTTCGAAGGTTCCGTTCGCTTCTGCAATCTCCAGCAGCAGTGCGTCACCGTCGGTCCGGGAATGATGTCCACCATCCATGCCGGCCAGCCGCCCGAACCGCCGCATCCCGCCGAATCCTCCCTGGTCGCCGACGCGCAGCAGAGCACCGAAGTCGGCGCCGCGCCCGCTTCCTCCCCGGCCGAAGCTGCTTCCGCCGCTCCGCCGCCCAGCGCTCCTGTTCTTCCCGCAGCCTCGCCTTCCGTCGCCTGCGGAGTTCCTTCGGGTAAAGTCTTGCAGCCAGCTGGCAACGCCTCCGCCGTGACCGGCTGGGATTTTGCCACGCGTAATTTTGCCGCCACCATGGTCATGACCATGAACGGCCGCGTCAGCCAGATGCGCTATTTCGCCATGTCCGGTGCGCTTCGTATGGAAATGACCGAGAGCAACAGCAAAGGCCAGCAAATGATCATGATCATGCGCACCGATTGCCGCCTGATCTGGAGCATCATGCCGCAGCAGCAGATGTATATGGAAATCAATCTCGCCAGTTTTTCCGGCGCCCCCGGCGCGTCGTCCAACTCGCAAAACATCGCCAACGCCGCCCGCATGCCCAACGCCAAAGTCGACCGCCAGAACCTCGGCTCCGAGCAGGTTGGTCAATATATGTGCGATAAGTACCGCGTCACCGTCACAACCGACAAAGGAACCTTCGTCGGCACCATGTGGGCCGCTCGCGAGTTGAAGGGCTTTCCGGTCAAATGGCTCGACGACAAAACGGGCATGACCGTCGAGTTTCGCGATATCGATCTCGGCCCGCAGAATCCGTCGCTCTTCATGCCGCCCGCCGGCTATCGCAAGATGACCATGCCCGGCTTGGGCCGCCAATAGCTCCACCGGCGCTCCTAATCGCCGCTGGCTCGGTACGAACCCAATCGCAGGTGATGGGTCAGTTTGAATTTTCTTGATCGTGACACAAGGAGTCAAAATTCAAACTGACCCACTATTCAATCGCAGGTAGTGTCCTAATTTCATTTCTTTCGCTCTCATATTCGCTTACTTGCGGCCTCTGCCGTGCTACGGAGCCACTCGGAAACGGTCTGCTTCTTCGCTTTAGCCGCTTCCGCAATCGCTCGGAACGATTCGGGGCTAAACCGGACAGGAACAATGCGCCCTTTCGCTTCGCCTCTGGGCAGTTTCGGGCGTCCAACCTTAGCTTTCTTGGCCAAGTCTGTGCTCCTGTACGATTGCGGCGCGTACCGCGAGAACGGGTGAAACCACGGGCGGAATATGAAGCACGGTCACATGCTTGCGCGGCTGCTTTGGGTTGTCCGTACCGTGTGCCCATGCATAAGCCTTTGGCGCTTTCGGATGGCCGACTAGCTCAAAAACTTCCACTACCCCATCCCAAACCGTCTTTTCGTTGAATACTT
>JASHQB010000119.1 GCA_030037775.1 Candidatus Acidiferrales bacterium | reverse complement strand
CTCTTTCATCTCTTGAACGGCAACAGCACCATGGCCTACTGCTTTGCTCTCGGTGGCCGCGGCAAGGCATTTTCGCGCGGGATGCTGCCGTGGGAAATCGTAGAAGATCCGGCCACAGGATCCGCGGGCGGGTCGCTTGCAGCCTATTTGGTGCGCCATGAGAAGCTGAGGCCCGGCGAAGATTTGTCTATCACCCAAGGTGTTGAGATGGGAAGGCCCAGCGAAATTCACGTCCAGGTCGCGAAGGAAAAAGGCAAGCTCGTGCCGCGTGTCAGCGGATCGGCCGTGAGGATTTTGGAAGGGCACATCGAAATCTAACAGAAACTCTCCTTCGCACTGCAGACGGAAAGGCCGGCTCACAATGAGCCGGCCTTCTTTGCATTCGCGCACCTTGGCGCGCTAATCGTCAGACGGCATTGCGGTCGCGCCAACCGTCGCGGCGGTTGTGACGAAGGGCGCGGTTCATGGCATAGCGCTGACGAAAATCACGGCGGAGCTGCCGGCGAAGCGTGCGTGAGCGGAGGCTGTTGCGCCCGAATTCACGATTCGAGCGGCGCAGCTGCCGGAAATTGCGCCGAATTCTACGATTCATGCGATTGCGCATGCGAGCGTCGCGCCGCGTGGCGCGGCGGCCGTTGCGAGCTTCGCTGTGCATCGCGTATCGCGGGGCGGCGCTGGCCGGCTGAGCCAAGCCACCAATAGCAAACAGGCTCCCGAGGGTAACGGCCAAAAAGCTGCGGCGAACGATTCTCCTGAAATTCATATGAGGCTCCTTTTAGCCTCCTCTACCCCGCCCTTGTCTCAGATTGTAAAACACGGCGGCCGCAAGGAAGTTGCGTTTGCGTAACTAGGCTTTTTCGAGGGACTTGGCGGCAGCGTCGAGAATCCCATTGAGAAAGGGCGCCGATTCGGCGGTGGAAAACTTTTTCGCAAGCTCAACAGCCTCGTCGATGACCACCTTCAGGGGCGCAGTACCAGTGCGAAGCTCATAAATGGCCAGGCGCAGAATGCCGCGATCGATCTCCGCCATGCGATCCAGACGCCAGTTCTTCGAAAGCTTCTCCAGCAGCTCGTCGTTCGATTCCGCCTGCGTCACGGCACCTTCGAAAAGCTGGTTGGCGAAGCGGCGCGTCGATTCCGCGGCACGCGCGGACTTCCAGAACGATTGTTCGACGCGCGCGGCCGGCTGCTGGCCAATTCCCCACTGAAAAAGCATTTGCAGAGCGCATTCGCGGGACTTGCGGCGGAGGGTCATGATTCAGCGCCGACTGGCGCGGCGACGCGGTTTCTTTGGCGTGGAGGGCTTGGGCGCGCTGGGAAGCTTGCGAGAAAGATGCGCCATTTCGATAGCCGTTAGGCCGGCGTCGAAGCCCTTGTTGCCGGTCTTCAAGCCCGCGCGATCAATCGCTTGCTCGAGCGTGTCGCAGGTCAAGACGCAGAACGGCATGGGTACGCCGGTGTCAAGCTGAGCGAGCTGCACCCCGCGAGCCGCCTCCGAACAGACATGGTCGAAATGGGAGGTTTCGCCGCGCAGCACGCAGCCGATGCAAATCACCGCGTCGCAACGGCCGGTCTGCGCCAGCTTCTTCGCAGCGAGGGCAATTTCAAGCGAGCCGGGAACGCGGACCACCTCGATCTGGTTCTCCGACGCTCCCGCGCGCTGCAATGCGTCAAGCGCGCCCGCAAGCAACCGATCCGTTATGAACTGGTTGAAACGGCTAACAACGATGCCGAAATGAAAGCCGGCCGCAGAGAGGTCGCCCTGCGCTAAGCTCGGCTGCAGCGGCGACGGTTTTTTCGCGGGCATGCGTCTATTTTCCCTTGAATTGCGCCGCCCGCTTTTCTATGAAGGCGCGGGTGCCTTCGCGCATATCTTCTGTGGCGCAGCAAAGCCCGAAGAGCGCCGCCTCGAGAAACAGCCCTTCCTCCTGGGGCATTTCAACGCCGCGCTCGATGGCATCCATGGAAAACTGAACGGCAAGCGGGGCGTTGACGATGATTTTTTTCGCGATGGCTTCCGCGGCGGCCATCAATTCCGGTTGCTCCACAACGTGATTTACCAGGCCGATGCGCAGCGCTTCATCGGCGGAAATCATTTCACCGGTGAGAATCAGTTCGTGTGCAATGCCTTTGCCGCAAAGGCGCGCCATGCGCTGCGAGCCTCCGTAGCCCGGAATGATGCCGAGCTTCACCTCCGGCTGACCGAGGCGGGCGTTCTTGCTGGCGATGCGCATGGTGCACGCGAGCGCCAGTTCGCAGCCCCCGCCAAGCGCGAAGCCATTGATCGCCGCGATGGACGGCTTGCCCATTGTTTCCAGGCGGTGAAAAATTTCCTGGCCAAAAAGCGAGAAATCTTTGCCGTCGATCGGCGTGCGCTGGGCGAGCTCATTGATATCCGCGCCGGCGACAAACGACTTTTCACCGGCCCCGGTGAGAATCAGGACGCGAACAGCAGCATCTTCGCGCGCACGATTCAACGCATCGCCCAATTCTTCAACGGTCTGCCGATTCAGCGCGTTCAGCACCTTCGGGCGATTAAAGGTGATATGCGCAATTTGGTCTTTCACTTCGAAGAGCAGATTTTCGTAGGCCATCGCTGGGCTCCGTAGTTTCTCTTTCCCGCCTATCCGAGCTGCATGGCGAGGGGCTTGGCCGCGTCGGAGTAATCGTAAAAGCCGCGGCCCGCCTTGCGCCCGTTCCATCCGGCCAGAACCATGCGCTTCAGCAGCGGGGGCGGGGCGAAGCGCTCTTCCTTGAATTCATCAAACATAATGTTGGCGATGTAATACGTCGTGTCCAGCCCGACGAAATCGAGGAGCGTGAGCGGCCCCATGGGATATCCGCAGCCAAGCTTCATGGAATTGTCGATGTCCTCGATGGACGCGACGCCGCCCTCAAGCACGCGAACCGCATCGAGAAGATACGGCACCAGCAAACGATTGACAATAAATCCAGTGCGGTCCGAAGTTCGCACCGGCACTTTCCCAACGCGCGTGGCGAAGGCTACCGCCTCTTCATAAACTTTGGGATCGGTGGCGATTGTGCGGATCACTTCCACCAGTTTCATCAGCGGAACAGGATTGAAAAAGTGCAGACCAATGAATCGCTCCGGCCGCGAGGTGAAAACGGCCATCTCCGTAATGGAAAGCGAAGACGTATTGCTCGCGAAAATCGTGCGCTTCGGGCAAATCTTGTCGAGAGCGGTATACAACTCGCGCTTATCCGCGAGCTGCTCGATAATCGCTTCAACCACCAAGTCACAATCCTTCAGGTCTTCCAGCTTGGTGGTGCCGTGAAGACGCGCGCGCGTCGCATCCCGATCCGAAGCAGACAATGTTCCTTTCTCGACGAACTTGCCGAGGCTCTTCTCGATCGATTGCAAGCCTTTGTTCAAGCGCTCCTCGCTGACTTCACGAACGAAAACAGTGCAGCCCGCCTGGGCGGCAATTTGCGCAATTCCCGAGCCCATTAGGCCGCAGCCCACCACTCCGACTCTTTCGATTGACATTCCTTCTCCTCAAAATGGTCTTACAGAAAACTTACAGCAATAGCCCGCGCCGCTTACGACATCGATTCCACGATCATCGCGATTCCCTGCCCTCCGCCGATGCATGCGGTGGCCAGGCCATAGCGCTGACTGCGACGGCGCAATTCCAGAAGCAGCGTCAGAATCAACCGTGTCCCCGTGGCGCCGAGCGGATGCCCGAGCGCGATAGCGCCGCCGTTGACGTTGGTTTTGTCGCGATTGAGTCCCAGCGCTTTCTCCACCGCAAGATACTGCGGCGCAAACGCTTCATTCACCTCGACCAAGTCGATCTGCTCGAGCTTCAATCCGGCCAATTGCAGCGCCTTCTTACTCGACGGCACAGGTCCAATCCCCATCACGCGCGGCTCAACTCCCGTTGTCGCCCATGAGACGATGCGGCCCAGCGGCCTTGCGCCGTGTTCTTGCGCGGATTTTTCCGTCGTCATCACCACCGCAGCGGCGCCGTCCACGATTCCGCTGGCGTTCCCCGCCGTGACCACTCCATCTTTGCGAAACGCCGGAGGCAGCAAGGAGAGGCTCTCCATGGTCGTGTCTGGGCGGCGATGGTCATCCTGCGAAAAAAGATGCGCCTTCTTGCCTTTGCCGACTTCCACCGGCACGATTTCTTCACTCATGCGGCAGGCCTTGTACGCAGCTTCAGCGGCCTGCTGGCTGCGCAGCGCGTATTCATCCGATTCGCGCCTTGTGATTTTGTACTCGACGGCAAGATTCTCCGCGGTATCGGACATCGTGCAGCCACTGATCGGGTCAAGAAGCCCGGCCATTAGCGCATCTTCGAGTTTACCTTCGCCCAGCCGGAAGCCGCTGCGCGCGCCGCGAATCACGTGCGGCACTTGGGTCATATTCTCCATGCCGCCGGCCAGAATCATTCTGGCTTCGCCCAGAAGGATCCGCTGCGCCGCTTGGCTTATGGCTTCCATGCCTGAACCGCAAAGACGATTCACCGTGACCGCCGGCGTCTCGACCTTCAGACCAGCCTTCAATCCCACGTGCCGCGCGCCATAGTGCGCGTCGGAGCTGCTCTGCTGCACGTTGCCGAAAACAACGTGCTCGACTTCTGCAGAGTCCACCCCGGAGCGCTTGATGGCTTCTTTCGCCGCCAGCGCGCCCAGATCGATTGCGGAGATATTTGCGAATTCGCCGTTATAGCGCGCCATCGGAGTGCGCGCTCCGGCCAGAATCACCACATCCGTGGGAAACATAATTCCTCCTTACTTCTATCAGGCAGGTTGCGGCGCGGCCAGCGAAACCACCCGATTCCCGCCGCGACGCCGAATCTCATCCAGTCCAAGTTCCGCGCGGTTAATCCACTCGGTCACTCGATCTTCGTTTTCGTCCGTCGGCCGCGCGCCGGCATCCGCAACCACCGCGCCGACCGTCAAGGGCTTCTTCGCCCATTCCGGTTGCACCTGCGCGGCAAGTTGCCGCAGCTTCTTGGCGATATCTTCCGCGCTTTCTCGCGACGTATCCGGAAGCACGAAAGCCAGCGACCATGCAGTGTACTTGACGCCCAGATCGCCTTGGCGGATGGAAGGCTCAACCGCCCGCGCCACCTGGTTCATGTACGATTCGAGCGCGCTGTCGCCTTCCTCACGCAGGATTTCCGGTCCATGGTCGATCTCCAAAATCACCAGCGCCAGCGGAGTGCCCTGAACACGAGATCTCTTGGACTCGGCGAGAAGACAATCGAGGTAAGCGCCACGTCCGAGCAATCCTGTTTTCTCGTCGGCCACTGCGAGTGTGCGCACGAGCGATCGCAGCCGCGTGTGATTCACAGAAATCGTAATCTGATCGCCAACCGCCTGCAAAAAATAGTTCTCGTTCGGCTTCCAGGCGCGTGATCCGGCATCTCCCACGAAAAGGATCCCCGCAACCGTCTGAGTATCTTTATCGGTCAGCGGAACACCAAGCACGGTCTCCACATCCAGCGCCCGCAGATCGGCGATTTGCGATAGCTGAGCGGAAATCCCTCCGAGCCCGTCGGCTGGAAGCTTTGCCAGAGCCGCGGCGGCGTTGGCCAGGGCGGGCGCCGCCGCGGCCTTCAGGCCGGGCCCCGCGAATTCAGCGGTCAGTTGCGATTTTTCTCCCGGCGCGCCGATCAGCGCGATGCATCGTCGCACCGAAAGATACTTGCCAATTTCCCGGACCGCGGTAGCCAAGACCTCGCGCGGCGTCACTTCGCGATACATCAGCCGCGTGATCTCCGCGATTTCTGCAAGGTCGCGGTGCGTGTCCGCAGCCGACGTCGGCGACGGATGAATCGGTGCAGAAGGCGGCGCGGCAGGTTGCGGACGCGCCTGTGATCCTTTCGGCCACCAGTTCGCCCGCTCGTAGAGCATTCGCAGCCGCTCGTTTTTCCCTTCTTGGCCGGGAAACATGTCGGCGATACGTTCCAGCCGCTCGATGGCCTTACTTTGCAGCGAATACTGCAAGAAAATCTCCGCCTGTACGATCAAATCGTCCAGAGCGCGCTGCGACTTTTCTTCTTCCGTCGCAGGCGCGCGCGCGGAATCTCCCAATCCACCGGCAGCACTCGCCTGAGTCTGGCTGCTCCCAGCGACCTTGGCCGCTCTCATGTTGATGCTGCGGAGAAAGGCTGGCGTAGCTTTGCCTTCCAGTCTGGCAATCCGCTCGTGTATGCGGTAATCGTAAGGATCGATTTCAACCAGGCGGTCCAGCGCGTCGCAGGCCTCCAGAATCCTCTTGCGCTCCAAGTCAAGGTCAAACAGGCAGATCAGGGCGTCGAAATACTTCACTTCGCGATTCAATTGGTCGTAGAGTTTGGCCCAAAACTCGATCAGCGGAAGCGACTTCGGGTGTGCCGCAACGATCTGGTCGAGCCGCGACGCAAACGCTGTCTCGGCACGGGCGGCGAACATCCATTCTTTGGTCTGCTCCAGCACGGCGATGGCGCTCTCATCAGCGCCTGCTGCGAAGTACTTATCGGTCAGGTCGAAGAGCCTCTCGAAGCCTTCGGGCTTTTCACGGCACAAAGCAAAAAAAGCCTCGCGAGCCGAGTCGAGCTGATCGGTTTGCAGCAGCGCTTCTCCGTAGAGGCCCAGAAACGTCGTGTCGGAGGGATCGGGCGGCGCGAATGGCTGAAGCAACTGGACCGCGCCCGACGCATCGCCGTTATGCAAGCGGGCATCCGCAAAAAGCAGGGCGACGCTGCGATCCTTGGGAGCCAACCGATGTGCATTGGCGAAATGGGCCAGAGCTTCGGCCAGCTGCCCTGACGCCTGGCTCAATTGAGCCGCGCGCAGGAAGGCCCGGCCGGCGATTTCCGCGTTCCCGAGCCGCTCACCCAGCTGCGCCAACGCCACCTGGCGGGCGGGATTTTCCTGATCCAGTTGCGCCACGCGCTGCAAGCATTCGAATTCCGACTTCAGATCATTCTGTTCGTGGAACTTCTGCGCCGCGGACGAGTAATACTCAATCGCGTCACCGGTCTTGTTCTGCTTTTGCAGCAGGAACGCATAGCGCGCGAGCCTAGCGGGCGGCTGCGGATACGCCTTCAAGTAGCGCGTAAAAATCGCGGAGGTCCGCGCCACGTCGCCGGATTCCGCCAGGCGATCGAATTGCAAGCCGTAAAAATTCGCAGCCTGCACCAAGTCGCCGACTCGAACGTAAAGCTCGGAAAGCATTTGGATGGCCTCGGGATGATTGGGCGAGGCGTCCAGCGTGGCGAGGTATTCGGCGATCGCTTCCTGAAGTTTGTTTTTCTCCAGGTTCTTGCGCGCGCGGTCCAGGTGCTTGGTGACGTCTTGACTCATGCGTGTCGTTGCTTCAATCGGCCATCGGCACAGCGCAAACTCTCTCCAGTCGCAGAGCGATACCTCGCCCGGGGAAGTTCGCCAATATGTCTGTGCAAGACTACTTAGACAATATACCGGACGCCTGAGGATCGACAAAATGGGAATTTCCGCCCGAATGCGCCTCGGACAAGGTTGCCGAATCTGGCGGCGATTGCTAGGATACGCGGCGCAATGACTCGGATAGGCGAGCTACATTCCTGGCTCCACGCTCAGGAACGCGAGATTTTGCAACTGCTCGGCCGCATGGTGGAAATCGAATCCCCGACCCATGACAAGGCCGCCGTCGACCGCCTCGGACAAATGGTTGCCAGTGAATGGAAACGCCGCGACGCCCGCGTGCGAATCTTGCAGCAGGGCCGCTACGGCAATCACGTACTCGCCGAGCTGCGGCCACATCGCAAGGCCGCGGGCCGCCAGATTTTCGTTCTTGGGCATCTCGACACCGTCTATCCCATCGGGACGCTCGCGAAAACCCCGTTTCGCGTCGCGAATGGCCGCGCCTGGGGCCCCGGAACATTCGATATGAAAGGAGGACTCGCGATTGCTCTCGCCGCGGTCGATGCTCTTCGGGCTCAACGGATTTCGCCGCGTCGGAAAATTGTTTTTCTGTGGACTTCCGACGAAGAAACCGGCAGCCGGGCTTCGCGCGGGGCCATCGAACGCGAGGCCCGCAAAAGCGAAGCTGTGTTTGTGCTCGAGCCCGCTTATGGACGCGATGGGCGCTTGAAGACCAAACGCAAGGGTGTCGGTGAAGCCGAACTGATCGTTACCGGACGCAGCGCGCATGCCGGAATCGACCCGGAAAGCGGCGTCAATGCGGTGCACGAGTTAGCTCTGCAAATCGTGCGCCTGCTCAAATGGAACAGTCCGGATCGCGGAATCACCGTACAAGCAAACGTGATCGAGGGCGGAACGGCATCCAACGTCGTGCCCGCTCGCGCGCGCGCCTTGATCGATGTTCGCATCGCGCGCTTGGCGGACGCTGATCCGCTGAACCGCAAGTTGCGAGCGCTGCGGCCGATCCTTCGCGGTGCAAAACTCAAAGTCACCGGCGGCATCAACCGGCCTCCGATGGAGCGCACCTCCGCATCGCGCCAGTTATTTGCTCACGCGCAAGAATTAGCGGACGAAATCGGAATGGAGCTCGGCGAAGCCTCGACCGGAGGGGGTTCCGATGGGAATTTCACAGCCGCGCTCGGAATTCCCACCCTCGATGGTCTCGGAGCCGTCGGCGACGGGGCTCACAGCCCTCGCGAACACATCCTGGTCAGCTCCCTGTCGCAGCGCGCCGCCATCTTGGCCGGACTCCTCGCCACCATCTGAAGCCCACAATCGGACCGCCTCGAGCCGCTCCCCTTGCCCGATAATCGGTGGATTGTTAGAGTCAATCGGTGCAAAACGCAGCGAAGCTCGCCCTGGCAACCTGCTTTCTGGCCGCTGCGCCTGTTGCCACCCACTCGGCGCAATCGGCCGCTCAAACGCAAACGCTAACTCCTTCTTCCCCATCACCAAGCGCCCGCCAACTCTACCAGCAGCTTCAGGCAGTCCGTGTCGACGGGGCGAATGTCTACGCGGTCCACGATCTGGCCGTTCGGCGCGACGGCGTCGCGTTCACCTTCGCCGACGGGAAACTCGCCTTTCTCCAACCCGTTGACGGCCGTGTCACCGGAGCCGTGTTTGTTGGCCGTGGGCGAGTTTTTGCTGTGCCGCCGGACCCGGCAGAACGAGCTTCCGTGGCGCGATTCTTGGGAGTTCCACTGATCGATGTCGAATTCTGGCAGGCCTATCTCCGCTTTGACCAAGGCACCGCCAAGGAAATCCAAGATGGCCTAAATGCCCAAAAGGCCGCGGCGAGCAGCGATCCCGATTTCACGAATAGCTGGAATCCTATCGTCGCGCAGTTCAATCCCAACTCTTCTCTGCGCGTGCTGGAAGGGATGCTTTCGTCGACGTCGGCCGGGTACTTCTATGCAGCCCTGAATTCAACGACGCACGGAGGCTTCGACGTCGCTCTCGACGAGCGCCGAACCGAAACCGTGCTGGCCGGCCAACCGCGCCATTCCAGCGACGGGGATTTTTTCGATGTCTGGACCTCTTACACCGCTCCGAATGCGCCTCCTCATACCCAGGATTTCGCCCCGGCCGACTACGCCGCCGATACTACCATTGGCGATGATCTGTCGCTCACTGGCAACACCGTCCTGCACCTGAAGTGCCTGGCGGGCGGCGACCGCATTCTGGAATTCGAACTCTCGCGCTTCCTGCAAGTGCAAGCCGTCACAGATGGCCAGGGCCGCTCTCTGGATTTTTTTCAGAACGAGGACCTGCGCCGCCAGGAAATTGCCAGGCGCGGAAATGATCTGCTGTTCATCGCCCTCCCTGCGCAGGCCGTTGAAGGGCAGGTCTATGAATTGCACGTCTCCTACCGCGGGACGGTGATTCAAGATGATGGTAATGCCGTCTACTTCGTCGGCGCGCGAGGAAGCTGGTACCCGCATTTGGTAGGATTGGAACAGTTCGCGCCTTTCGATTTGAAATTCCGCTGGCCCAAGCGCCTGCGGCTTGTCGCCACGGGCGATGAAATCGAGCGTGGCGAAGACGATGGCCAGCAAACCGGCCATTGGCGCAGCACCCAGCCGATCTCGGTTGCAGGGTTTAATCTGGGCGAATACGCCGTGCAGTCCGTCGGGGAAAAGCCGGTCATTCAGCTTTTTGCTAACCAGCAGCTCGAGCAGGGGATTGTCGACCAATTGCGCCGCAACGCCTTGGGTCAATCGACCGCGGCTTCCCGATCGCCCCTGCCGTTGGCCAGCCCAGCAGCTGTGTTGAAACAATTGGGGACCAGGCTGCTTGACTCCGTCCACTACTACGAAGAATTGAACGGGGCTTTTCCCTTCCCCGAGTTGGACGTCTCGCAAATTCCCGGCTCATTCGGGCAGGGCTGGCCAGGATTGCTGTATCTCACCACCTTCGTTTTCTTATCGCCGCAAGAACAGGAGCAGGCCGGCTTGTCCGCGCGCACGCAAGAGCAAGTGCAGGAACTCGTCCCCTTTCACGAGGTGGTTCATCAGTGGTGGGGAAACGTCGTGACTCCCGCGAGCTATCGCGACGTGTGGATCGAGGAAGGCATGGCGGATTATCAGTCGCTGATGTACGACCAAAGCCGGCATCCCACAAAACACGTGCTGCAGGAATGGCTGCTGCGGTATCGCGATGCGCTTCTCGCCAAGGAACCCAACGCCGGCCAAACTGTCGAGCAGACCGGCCCTCTCGACTTCAGCTATCGTCTGGACTCTTCGAAAACCCCGGATGCCTACCGCATCATCGTCTACGAAAAAGGCGCGTGGGTATTCCACATGCTCCGGATGATGTTGCGCGATCCACGAAAGAAAAATCCGGACGAGCGATTTGACGAGCTGCTGAAGAATACACTCGCCGATCATCGCTTTCAGACCCTATCCACTGAGCAGCTCGAAAGTGAGGTGCAACGTCTGATGACGCCCTCGATGGACCTCGAGAGCAGCCGCTCCATGGACTGGTTTTTCGATCAGTGGGTGCGCCAGACGGGAATCCCGGAATACAGCCTCAGCTTCAGCGTGCGCCCCCGCGAGTCCCGTTTTCTAGTAGAAGGCTCGCTCCAGCAACGCGAGGTCGCCGATGTTTTCACCGAGCGGGTTCCGATTTATGCTTCCGCGGCGCAAGGCAAGCCGGTTTTCCTGGGAGACGTGGTAACCACCGGCGTCGCAACTCCGTTTCGATTCACCTCACGCCTTCGCCCGCTGAAGCTCGAAATCGACCCTGAGCACACCATTCTCTGCCGGACAAAATAGCCTCGCACGCACAGGAAACACAGTGCGCGGCTTAGTGCAATTCTCCGCAGTCCGCGCCCAACCACTTTTCGGTGAAGGTCGTGTTCATGTTCATGGCGTTATTGCCGCCCGAAGTGTTACCGCCCGAAGCGTTCATGCGCATTGACCCTTTCACGTTTTCCGGGTCAACAGCTTCCACCACAAAATCCCCCGCCATCTTCACTCCATTTTGCGTGCATTCCGTCTTCATTTCGAGCTTGCTGCTCGTTGACGATACGATCGTGTACGTACACGACTTGGGAGCATTTCGGAATGCCTCGGACTTCTCAATCTTGTCCTTTGTCACGCAAGTTTTCATCGTGTTCGCTTGGCCCTTCATCATCGCCTCCAGCTTGGCGCGCTGGTCGGGGGGCATCTGCGCGAGCACGCTGTCAGGAATTGCGGGCATCGCGGGAAGACCGGTCATCGTCACCGACACTTCCCAAAGTCCCGGTTTCACGTTGAGCGGCTGCGTCGTGCTGTCCGATTGGATCGTAAAAGGAAACAGGACGAGGAATCCAAGCAAAATCCTACCGAGCATATACACCTCCGATGAGCTATGCGTTTCTTCTCAGGGTCCTTCAGCAGCGGGAGTATACCAATAGCTGGTGTGAAAACCCCCCGTCGAATGGTTCCTGGTGCCGTTCCAACCAACGTCGTCAAAGGGCGATTCTAGGCGTGAAAATGTCCGGCTTGGCGAATCTCTTTGCGGTAATCGGGCGCTTGAATCTCGACGGTGCGGCACATCTCGTACAGGCGTGACCGGATCCGCGCACCGACGCGATCCGTCAGCGTGTCTTCCGCTGGCATCGGACGGGCACCCGCCGCGCGCGGTGCGGCCGGCGGCGCATCGAGAAAATTGGTGGTCAGCAGCGTGACGCGGTGCTCGTTGTAGCGCGTATTCAAAATATGGCCGACTGTCTCCAGCGCCCAAAGCGAAGGCTTTGAGGATCCCAGGTCGTCCAGCAGCAACACCTCCGTCTTCAGGACCGGCTCCAGCACTCCCATCTCCGTCGCATTGCTCTCCGGATTGTAACTGTCCTGAATTTGCTTCAGCAGCTCTCGGTAATCGTAGAAAAGCCCGCTGTGGCCCCGCAGAATGATTTCCTCAAGCGCCGCGACGGCCAAATGCGTCTTGCCAACGCCGCAAGGGCCCATGAGCATCAGCCCATGCTCCGCTGCGACGGGAAAATCCCGCGCAAACCCTTGGACCACTAGCTTTGCCTGCGCCAGGCTGCGGTTCCACCCGCCGGCGTCCGCGCCGTGCGTCTCGCGATCGTACTGGTCGGTGTCATAGCTTTCGAAATTGCAATGCTGATATCGTTTCGGCAGCCGCGCGCGCTCCAGCACTCGCGAACGCTTGTCGGCGAGCGTGCATTCGCACGGCACCGCCATTCGCGGCAAGCCCGCGCTCGCGTTATGTCGCGCACCGTGAAGCGACCCGTTCGCGGGGCTCACCGCGAACGCTTTCACGCCGTCCGCTTCCGCCTGCTTGGCCGCCGCAGCGGAAACGCGCTGCTCCGCCGGCTGAACTTCACGTTCGCCTTCGATGATCTTCCATCCTGTGCCATTGCACTTCGGACAATCCGCTTGCGCCATGGGCACCAGCATATTCGCGGCAATCGCCGCGCGCAAGTCGGCCGTCTGTGCACGTCTGTGGAAGCTGTGGATTGCGCAGCGTGGTTGCTTGTGGAGGTGAATCCCTTCCCGCGCGCTTACTTCTCGATGCGGATCGCCTTAGGCGGCATGGCGCGCACGATCGCGTTTCGAACCGTGCGCCGGTCTTCCGCGCTGAAGCCTTTGCGCAGTTCACCCCGAACGAACCCGATGAACGCTTCCATCTGCTGCTGCATCTCCGACATTTTGTCGCGCATATTGAGGATGATTTCGATGCCCGCCAGGTTCACGCCCATATCCCGCGTCAGCGTCAGAATCACTTCCAGCCGCTCCAGGTCCTGATCCGTGTAGAGCCGCGTATTGCCCTGCGAGCGCGAAGGCTTCAGCAAGCCCGCGCGCTCATACAAACGAAGCGTCTGCGGATGAAGTTTGTAAAGCTCTGCGACAGCGCTGATCATGTATCCGGCGCGGGCCTTTTTTCGCGGGCGAGCCATCGCAAGCTCCTCTTACCGTCAACTCACAACGCCGCGCGGGAGAAAATTTCCTTCCGCGGGTCTTCCGGAAAAAATTTCGTCAGGTCGCGCAGCAGTTGCCGCACGCGCTCATCTTCGGGACGCGGCACCACGACGCGAACCTCCACCAGCTGGTCGCCGCGTTTCCCGTGGCGGCGCACTGACGGGGCGCCTTTGTCGCGCAGCCGCAGCACCTTAC
This sequence comes from Candidatus Acidiferrales bacterium, assembly GCA_030037775.1. Taxonomy (GTDB): domain Bacteria; phylum Acidobacteriota; class Terriglobia; order Acidiferrales; family UBA7541; genus DAHUXN01. Next base: position 5,610 of record JASHQB010000119.1, on the reverse strand, counting down.
CGCTATCCGTGCCGGGCGGAATGCGTACCTGCGCGCGCCCGTCGATTGTCGGCACTTCCACCTTCGCGCCCAGCGCCGCCTCCGAGACCGTCACCGGCACCACCGTATACAGGTCGTCGCCGCGCCGCTCGAAAAACGGGTGCGGCTCGACGCGCGTAATGATGTAAAGATCTCCCGGCGCGCCGCCTCGCGTTCCCGCATTTCCCCGCCCCGGCACGCGAAACCGCGAGCCCGTCTGCGCTCCCGGCGGAATGCGGAAATCGATCGTATCGGTGCGCCGCACGCGGCCCTCGCCTCCGCAGGTGCGGCAGACCGTCTGCAAGTGCCCCGTCCCTCCGCAGCGCGAGCAAGCAATCTGGAAACGCATGCGTCCGCTCGTTTGTGTCACCTGCCCAGAGCCTTTGCAGTCCGGACAAACCTGCGGGCTCGTTCCCGCCGCCGCGCCCGTGCCGCGGCATTCCTGACAAGCGTCGAGCCGTGTGATGGTGATTTTTTTCACGGCGCCGCGCATTGCTTCCGCGAACGGAATATCGATCTGGTATTCCAGGTCGCTCCCGGGCTCCTCTTCGTAAGCCTGCGCCGCGTGCTGCCCGCGAAACACCTGGCTGAACAGGTCGCGAAAACTTGTCCCGCCTGCGCCGCCGAAGTCGAATCCGCCGAAATCGAAATGCACATCCTGCCCTCCGGCGTCCGGCCCTGCCGGCCCACCGGCCGCTCCTTGATAACTCGGCCCGTTAAAACCGAATTGATCGTACATCTGCCGCTTCTTGGGGTCGGAAAGGTTTTCGTAGGCTTCCTGAATCTGTTTGAACTTTTCTTCCGCGGATTTGTCTCCCGGATTCAGGTCCGGATGATACTTGCGCGCAGCTTTGCGGTAGGCCTGGCGTATTTCCTTGAGCGTCGCTTTGCGCTCGACGCCCAACAGTTCGTAGTAATCTTGTTTTGTTGCAGTGGGCATTTGTTATTCTCTGTTTTCGCGCGCCTGAACACAGACTTGCTTCGCGAAAACCCCGTATTTCCCCAACTACCTGTTCCTCACAGCTTCGCCCAGCGCGCGTTCCATTCGCCGAGCTCCGCCGACTCCCTCGCCATTTCTTCCTGCTTGCGCCGCTGCTCCTCGTTCCGGCCGCTCATCGACGCTTCTTTCTCGTTGGCGTGCTCCACCCAACGATCGATCACCTTGATGCGCGGCTCCACGGCGGCAGGTTCAGAACGGAAGCGCATCAGCGCACCGGAAATCTCCACCGAACGGGGCTGAAAATCGGTTGACCCTTCGAGTCTCGTTTCGTAAAACAACCGCCGCCAATCGGCCGAGGGCGATCCGGTCAGCAGCACTTGCACCAGAAAATAGTTGTCGCGAACCTTTTGAACCGCCTGAGGCGGGCCCGAACGCCTGATGCCCGTCGTGCTCGTCAAAATTGTCTCCCTCTAAGAATTCAAGCGGAATCCGCACCAGCCTGCCCGGTTCCGGGCAAGCACGAACCCGCTCGGAACCGGTTTGCTGACCACTCGTCACTGACCACCGATCACTGCTTCAGTTCGGCTTCTTTGACTCGTCGACGTCTACGTATTCCGCGTCGACCACTTCACCTTGGCCGGGCTTCGTACCCGCATCCGTCGAGGCACCCGGCCCCGCGCTTCCCGGCTGACCCGCTCCGCCCGCCGCAGCTCCGGAAGCTGCCTGCGCGCGATAGAGCGCCTCGGCCAGCTTGTGCGAAGCCTTGGTCAGTTCGTCAACCGCGGCATTCAGCTTATCGACGCCGCCTTCCGCAAGCGCGCGCTTCGCTGTCTCCACGGCCTGTTCCGCCGCCTTCACGTCCGGCTCAGAGAGCTTTTCGCGGTTCTCGCGAATCAGCTTTTCCGTCTGGTAGACCAGATTGTCGCAGCGGTTGCGCGCTTCGGCTTCGGCGATTTTCGCCTTGTCCTCTTCCGAATGCGACTCCGCTTCCTTCCGCATCTTCTCGGCCTCTTCCTTGCTCAACCCCGTGGAAGCCGTGATCGTGATCTTCTGCTCCTTGTTCGTCGCCATATCCTTGGCCGAAACATTGAGTATGCCGTTGGCGTCGATGTCGAACGTGACCTCAACTTGTGGAACGCCGCGCGGCGCCGAAGGGATTCCGATCAGATGGAACTTCCCGAGCGTGCGGTTTCCGCTCGCCACCGGCCGTTCGCCTTGCAGCACATGGATCTCCACCGAGGTCTGATTGTCAGCCGCCGTCGAAAACATCTCCGTCTTCCGCGTCGGAATGGTCGTGTTGCGCGGGATCAGCACGGTCATCACCCCGCCCATCGTTTCCACGCCCAGCGAAAGCGGCGTCACGTCCAGCAGCAGAATGTCCTTCACTTCTCCGCCCAGCACGCCGCCCTGAATCGCCGCGCCTACGGCTACCACTTCATCCGGATTGACGCCCTTGTGCGGCTCTTTTCCGTTGAACAGGTTCTTCACAATATCAACGACTCGCGGTATGCGCGTCGAGCCGCCCACCAGCACCACTTCATCGATTTTGTCCGGCGTGATGCCCGCGTCCGAAAGCGCCTGCTTCACCGGGCCAACTGTCCGCTGCAGCAGATCTTCCATCATTTGTTCCAGCTTCGAGCGCGTCAGCTTGATCTGCATGTGCTTCGGCCCCGATTCGTTGGCGGTGATGAAAGGCAGATTGATCTCCGTCTCCATCAATTGTGAAAGCTCGATCTTGGCCTTTTCCGCCGCTTCCTTCAGTCGCTGGATGGCCATGCGGTCCTTGCTCAGGTCGATGCCTTGCTCTTTCTTGAATTCGGCGATCAGCCAGTCCACGATGCGCTGGTCGATGTCGTCGCCGCCGAGGTGCGTATCACCGTTGGTGGACTTCACTTCCACCACGCCTTCGCCCACTTCCAAAATCGAAATATCGAAGGTCCCGCCGCCCAAATCGTAAACGGCTATCGTTTCGTCCTTCTTCTTGTCCAGGCCATACGCCAACGCCGCTGCCGTCGGCTCGTTGATGATGCGCAGAACCTCCATGCCCGCAATCTCACCCGCCTGCTTCGTCGCCTGCCGCTGCGCGTCGTTGAAATACGCCGGCACCGTGATTACCACCTTGGTCACCTTCTCGCCCAGAAAGTCCTCTGCCGCACCCTTCAGCTTCTGCAGAATCATCGCGGAAATCTCCGGCGGACTGTACGACTTGCCGGCAATCTCCACACGAGCGTCGTCATGCGGTCCTCGCACCACCTTGTAGGGAAGCCGCTTCATCTCGTCCACCACTTCGTCGTAGCGCCGCCCCATGAAGCGCTTGATGGAATAAACCGTGTTCTCCGGGTTCGTCACCGCCTGACGCTTGGCCACTTGCCCCACCAGACGTTCACCCGATTTCGTAATCGCCACTACGGAAGGCGTGGTGCGCGCCCCTTCCTGATTCGGGATTACGGTCGGCTCGCCTCCCTGCATGACCGCCACGACCGAGTTGGTCGTTCCCAGGTCGATACCGATAATCTTACTCATTGTCTAAAGCCTCCTGAATCTTTCGCGATAGCGCCATCCGAATGATTGCTATGTGCTTCGCGGACAGCATTCTACACATTGAGCATGTTATTGTCAAGTTTGTTGAATGCCTGGCTATGCTTCGCAAATTCAGCCACTTACAGCCCTTCCACCCACTTCCCGCCTCTCCATTCCCGTCGAACCCCTCACCTCAAACCGGCATCCAAACCACCTGGCTCTGTCTGTGCGCCTTTCGCGACGGCCGCTCGCAATTTTGCGCCACGCACCAGGAGAATCGCGTAAAATGCATTCGAGTTTCAGCCATCTTTGGGGGAGGATTTATTGCCAATGAACTTGCGCCGATTGCTACTCATTCTCGCCGGAGCCGCGTTGACCTTCGCGGCGATTTCCGCCCGCTCGCCGCGCGTCGCGGCGCACCCGAGCGCCCGCGCCGTTGTTTCTGACGAAGTCCAACTCTCGGCGGAGAAGTCCCTTGGCTCGCCCACCGCTCCCATCAAGCTCGTGGTCTATGACGATTACGAGTGCCCCGCCTGCGGCCAATTCTATGAGCAGACTCTGCGCCTGATGATCGATTCCTACGTGGCCGACGGCAAAGTCTACCTGGTTCATCGCGATTTTCCTCTTCCCATGCACCAATACTCGCGCCAGGCCGCACGTTGGGTGAATGCGGCGGCGCGCATCGGAAAATTCGAAGCCGTCGAGCGCGCTCTCTTCGACAATCAAATGGCCTGGTCGGAGTACGGTTCGGAAGAGCCAAAAGGGAATATGAAGCCGCTTGTAGAGAGCGCGCTGACGCCAGCCGAATTCAAGCGCGTCGAGCACATTATGCAAGGGTGTGAATCTAACGACCACGCCGAACTGAAGACATGCGCCGTAGATGCGGAAATCCAGCGTAACATCGCCGCCGGAGAGTTGATCCCCATCACCCAAACCCCCACCTGGGTTGTTTCCTATCGCGGCCAGAATTATCCCCCCGAGCCTCGTGGCGTCGCCTGGCCGCTTCTCAAGCAGTTTTTCGATCAGCTTCTAAGCCAGAAATAACCATGAGCGAACCCTCGCGCCGACTGCTGACCATCCTGGCTGGAGTCGCCCTCATAATCGCCGCGTTCCCGCTTCGCCCCTCCCGAGCTGCAGCCCAGGCTGCCTCTGCCGCCGAACAAGGCCGGCTAGCCGCGGAAAAGTCTCTCGGCTCTCCATCCGCTCCGATCGAATTAATTGTCTACGATGACTACGAGTGCCCTCACTGCGGCATGTTTTACGAGCAGACTCTGCGTCCTATGATTGATACATACGTCGCGGAAGGCAAAGTCTACCTCGTCCATCGCGACTTTCCTCTCCAGGGGCATAAGTTTTCGCGCCAGGCCGCCCGCTGGGTGAATGCCGCGGCGCGCACAGGGAAATTCGAAGTTGTCGAGCGAGCGCTTTTTGACAATCAGATGCAGTGGTCGGAATACGGAACAGAGAATCCCCAGGGCATGATGAAACCATTCGTGCAGGCGGCACTTACTCCCGCCGAATTCAAGCGCGTTGAGTTGCTCATGCATGGATGCGAAATCAACGACCAAAATGAGCTGAAAGGCTGCGCCGTCGACGCGCAGATCCAACATGACATTGCCGACGGACAGCTGATTCACTTGAACGAAACACCGACCTGGATCGTCTCTTATCGCGGCCTGCCCTACCCGCCACAGGCCGGGGGCGTACCGTGGCCGCTTCTCAAGCAGTTTTTGGATCAGCTTCTGAGCCAGAGATAATCGATGAGCGAATCTTCACGCCAGACCACCGGTCGCCTCTTATTGCTCCTGGGACGCTTGGCCCTTGCCGTGATTTTTCTCGCCGCCGCTTACGGCAAGCTCCGCCCGCAAAGCGCCGTTCCGTGGACCCTCAGCTCGCTGAAGATCACGCCTTCCTCGCTGGGCCTATCGATGACCTTTTTTGCGATGCAAGTCGACTCCTATCAAATGCTGCCGGCCTGGGCCGTAAGCCCTTTCGCGCATACACTGCCTTGGCTTGAGTTCGGTCTCGGCATTTTGCTTTTGCTTGGCATTGGTTTGCGCTACGTCTCTATAGCAGGGACTCTGCTGCTCGCGTTGTTCTGGGGTGTGGTCATTCGTTCCTACGCCATGCAT
>JASHQB010000006.1 GCA_030037775.1 Candidatus Acidiferrales bacterium | reverse complement strand
CCTGGATCGGCGGCAAAGACAACCAAGACACAGTGCAGATTGAAAAAACCAGGGACTCGTCTTACGAGGTCACCGTTCACGATGCGAAGTCCGGCGATAATACGCTGTATGAGGCCCATCTGGTGAAGCTCGGCAGCGCGTCTTTTGCGGACCTGCTTCTCACGAACTATCGCCACGCTGGCCAGAACGTCGATCTTCCCTGTGGTGCCGTCGCTTTGCACGAGATCCTGAAATATCAGATCGCGGGCGACGATCTTTCCTGCTCGATTATCGACCCCGATGCCCTCAAGAAGTCGGCCAAGCAGCCCGGCTTCCCTCTCCAGTTTCGAGATACGAAGGAAAACGGCGATACTGTGATCTTGTCAACGACCGACGAGCTCCGCCGCTATTTCTCTGCACATCCCGCGGATATTTTCGGAGAGGTCGACCACCTGAAACGCCAGCATTAGGACAGGCCGCATTTTAGTATCTGCGTCACGAACCCTTTTCGAGCGAAATCGATCCTCTCTCGGTTCGCAGCGTCATCCGCGCGCCTCCTTGGTTGATCGCCCCTTCAATGTGCGCGCCATCTTGCCCAACTTTGCCGCTTACGTCGTTCAGCTCCGCGCCGTTTTCACTTGTGGTCACCGGAAAATCGCAATGGAAACTCGCGCGCCGTCCGCCGACGTAATCCAAATTCACGCCCATCGTGGTAGGCATGCGCACTACGATGCTTCCTCTCTCCGTCTCCAAATCCGCATAACCCGCCAGGCTTTTCGCTTCAATCACCGCTTCCGCCCGATTCGACGTCAGGTCCAATCGGCCTTGGATGGCCACGTCGGACAGCCTCACGTCGCCCCGGTTGGTTTCGATACGAATGGCGCCGCTGGTCGACTTGATGGCAATCGCCGAACGGTTGCTCGAAATTCGAATACTTCCATCGATCGAAGAGATCGCCATGTCCGGCCGGTTGCCATCAAGCTCGACGTTCGTCTGCCGCGGAACCGCAATCGTCAAGTCAACCTCATCATCGAGATTCACGCAGAACATGCAATTCCAGTCCGGATAATCGACTCTGACACTCAAATGGCTTGGCATGCTGTCGAAACTAACTTTCGTCTCCGTCATCCATTCCTGCCGGTCTTTGTCCGTGCCGCCCGTGAATATCTTGTGCACGCTCACGACCACTTGATTCGTGTCCGAACCGGTCACGTGTATCGTGCCCTTACGATTCTCCACCTCGAGCGTGCCGCCCGAGCTCATCGGAAAGCTGCGCTGGAAGCTTTCGCCGTTCTGCTCTTGCTGCTGTTGCACCGCCGGCGAATCCCGCGCAAGAATCGCCGGCGCTCCCAGCACAAGCGCCATCGCAACTACGATTCCATCTCGAGCGATTCTTCCTAGCCGCCCATTCACGGGAGCGTCCATGGTATCCTCCTGCCCTTAAGAAACGCATTCTCTCACTGAAAAGTTCGTGGTGCCACTCATTGCCTTCCCTACCAAGCAGCATTATGTTTTCTGCGTTCTTTACACCCATGAGATAATGGGGCTAGGTCGCAGATCGAGACATCGATGCGGTTGTCACGCCAACCTGAGGGCCCGCTCCAACTCCTGCGCGGAACACAGAAGCCCCCCAGCTCAGTTTCTAATCGCGACATCAAATTATTAGAAATTTGCCTAACTCCCTCAAAACAAGGTACATCACAATTCCTAATCGACAACTTTGGAGGCCTTTTTAGCAAGCGGCCACACGATATTTCCTCCCGAAAGGGGATCTAATTACGTGAACGACACGCCCGAGCTTCGCCGCATGAGTCGTCCGCTGGACGAAGTGGACCCTGAAGTCGCCGACGCTCTCAACGATGAAGTCCGCCGCCAAGCCACCGGCTTGGAACTGATCGCCTCGGAGAATTTCATTTCCGAAGCCGTGATGGAAGCCATGGGCTCCGTCTTCAGCAACAAATACGCTGAGGGCTACCCCGGCAAGCGCTATTACGGTGGCTGCGAAAATGTCGACAAAGTCGAGCGCCTGGCCATCGCACGCGCCAAGGAGCTTTTCGGCGCTGAGCACGCCAACGTTCAAGCGCACTCCGGCACGCAGGCCAACATCTCCGTGTACATGGCCGCGCTTCAGCCCGGCGACACGGTCCTCGGCATGAACCTGGCCCACGGCGGACATCTCACGCACGGCCATCCGCTGAATTTTTCCGGCCGCACTTACAAATTCGTGCCGTACGGCGTAAGCAAGGAGACCGAACGCATCGATTACGACGAAGTCGAGCGGCTGGCGCGCGAGCACAAACCGAAAATGATCGTCGCTGGCGCGAGCGCCTATGCGCGCATCATCGACTTCGCAAAGCTTGCCGAGATTGCGCGCGCCGTCGATGCCCTGCTCTTCGTCGATATGGCGCACATCGCAGGCCTGGTCGCTGCGGGAATTCATCCCAGCCCGGTGCCACACGCCGATTTCGTTTCCACCACCACGCACAAGACTTTGCGCGGCCCGCGCGGTGGCATGGTGATGTGCCGTGAAAAATTCGCCAAGGAGCTCGACAAATTGACCTTTCCGGGCCTGCAGGGCGGCCCGCTCGAACATATCATCGCCGCGAAGGCGGTTTGCCTGAAAGAAGCAATGGAGCTCGGCTTCCGCGAGTATCAAAAACAGGTCGTCGCCAATGCAAAGGCGCTTGCCGCCGGCGTGGCCGCAGCCGGTTTTCGGATTGTCACTGGTGGCACGGACACGCATCTGTTTCTTGTCGACCTGCAATCGCGCGGCATGACCGGACGCCACGCCGAGCTGGCACTCGAGCGCTCTGGCATCACGGTAAATAAAAATGCGATCCCGTTCGACACCCAGCCTCCATTGAAAGCCGGCGGCATACGCGTCGGGAGTCCAGCGGTCACCACGCGCGGGATGAAAGAAAAAGAAATGGAGCAGATCGCTCATTGGATGGCCGAAGTGCTTCTGCAAGTCGGGGCTGCTCCTGCGGGCACCGCGGCGAGCGCGGACAAAGCCCTTGTGCAAGCGTCCGAGACAGAGCGTCGCGTGCGCGCCGAAGTCGCGAAATTCGCCGCGCGCTTTCCGCTCTACGCCCAGCGCCTGGCCGAGGCCGACGCCGCCCAGCACGCCCATTCCGCGCCAACAACCGCCTGAGCGTAGCGAGAGACTGAATGTCAGCCAGGCGATTTCGATTTGGCCTCTTCGAATTTGACGCCGCTGCGCGTGAGTTGCGGCGCGAGGGCGCTCTTGTGCATTTGCAACCGCAGCCTGCGCAACTGCTCGCGTGTTTGCTGGCAAACGAAGGTGAAGTCGTTTCGCGGGAAGACTTGCGGAAGACCATTTGGGGAACAGAGACTTTCGTGGATTTTGAGCGAGGCCTGAACTTCTGTGTCGCGCAGCTCCGCTCCGCGCTCGATGACGACTCTAACTCGCCTCGATTTGTACGAACAATTCCGAAGCGCGGTTATCAGTTCATCGCGCCGGTCCAACGAGTGGGTGAAGATTCGGCGGCTCTCTCTGAGCCACCGCTCGTGCGCGCCGGAAACGCGCGGCGACGGTTGCTGTGGGCATGCGGCGCAGTGATTCTGGTCGGTGTCGCCACTCTTGGCGGATATTGGGCGCGCTCGTTAGCGGTTGCGAATCGGCAACCGATTGTCGCGGTTGCGAGATTTGACAATGAAACCGCCGATGCGGCGATGACCCGATTTGCTGATGATCTGACAGACAACGTGGTCGGAGAGCTCACGCGAATGGGTCGCAGCCACTACCTGGTCGTCGGCAACGCCAGCCTTCTCCGCGTCCCTCGCGACCAGCGCGACTTGAACGCTATCGCAGCTTCGCTTCGCGCCAGTTACGTTGTTCTAGGCCAAGTGCAAAGTGATGGCGCTCAAACGCGCATACTTGTGCACCTGATCCGCTTGCCCGATCAAACGCATCTCTGGGTAGCACGGCTCGAGAGCGCTATTTCCGATCCATTAAACGTGGAATCCGACGCGGCGCAAAGAGTTGGCCACGATTTTTCGTGGCGCATCATCGCCGATTCGAGCGGACAGCGCTTACCTGCCCTGCCAAGTCGCTGACATCGCCGCTCTTACGCGCTAATCTTTTTCTAATCCTTCGCCCTACGGATCTCGCTTGCGCAACGGCCGTTATCCGATGAATCTCCGCATGTGATTGCTTCTCGAAGGAGGATTCACCATGCTCGAGTCGTGTTCGCGGCGAGATTTATTCAAACTTGTGACTCTGGCAATTCCGGCGACCGCAACTATGGGGTTGCCGATTCAACCTTCAAATGGGTTCGGCTTTCACGACCAAATGGAAGGAGCGGGCGGCGGCCAAAGTGCCTCAGCCGCAAACGCCGGACAAACTGTCCCGGACGCTTTCCCGAGGCAGCCTTCCGAGTTGGTACGTGAAATGGTCCTGGTATCCCACTACGACCTGAAGCGTGTTCAGGAACTGGTCGAAGTTCGTCCAGCGTTGGCGCGTGCTGCGTGGGACTGGGGCTTCGGCGATTGGGAGGATGCGCTCGGCGCAGCATCGCACATGGGCAATCGCGCCATTGCCGAATATCTGATTTCAAAGGGCGCGCGGCCGACTTTGTTCTCCGCTGCGATGCTGGGCCAATTGGACGTGGTGAAAGGGATGATTTCGGCGCAGCCGGGCGCGCAGAGAATCCAAGGGCCGCACAGCATCAGCCTGCTCGCGCATGCCAAAGCTGGCGGCGATGCCGCTCGCCCGGTCTTTGACTTTCTGCAGTCGCTTGGCGATGCTGGCGCGGATTCTGAGCCGCCCCTGTCGCAGGATGATGTTGACACCGTGAAAGGGACTTATGTTTTTGGACCAGGAATGAGCCAGGTTGACGTCACAGTGGAGCGAATCATCGATCCAAACGACATGAAGCAAATGATCAGCCGCCTGACATGGACTCGGCAAGGAATGATCGGGCGTCCGCTCAATCATTTAGGCAATCGAACGTTTTATCCTTGGGGTGCGCCGAGTGTGCGGATTCAGTTCACAGAAGAAAATGGCGCACGGCTGATGACAGTGTCCGACGGAGATACCACCCTCGTCGCGCGGCGAACGCAGTAGGCCCGACGGAATCTGCATTGCGAAACGCGCTGCTCATGCCTAATTCACAGGAGCTCGATTTTCAATTCTGCAACGTTGCTATCGCGGATCAGAAAAGCGCGCACAGGCTGCGGCGCACCGGGCAAAGGTGAAAGAATGAAGTAGGGCGTCTCCGGGTAGAACGCGCGCTCGACGTCGCTGCGTGATGGAAAATTCTGGCCGCGCGGGTGCGAGTGATAGATCCCCATCAACTGCAAGTTCCTCGCGTGAATTTCTTTTATCATGCGAAACAATTCTCGCGGCGCAACTTCATACGCTGTTGCGGGATTGGCATCTGTATTCGTTGCCGGAAAAATGTCCATGATGATTCCGTCGCGGCCAGCGAGCAAACCGCAGCATTCCTGCACCGGCGTTTTCGCCGCTTCTTCCAGCATCGCGGCCAGAACCTCACGCCCGATTCGAACAGAAGCAGGCACAGTGTTTCAGAGAATATCACGTGCGGGACGAAGCTGAGGCGCTGCTCGCGCCGCGCCTCAGCGTGAAGAAGTTGATGAGATGCGCTATGCCTTCGCCGCTTGGCGGCGCAGGAAGGTCGGCACGTCCAAATCGTCCGCGGCGACTTCCTGAATCACGTCGGTGACGTTGCGCGCGACTTGTGCAACGACGTCGGGATGCTGCGACTCGGGCGCGCGTTCCGCCTTCCACGTCTTCGGCAGATAGGAAGGCCGCGTGTGGGTCTTCTTGTTGGCCACTTCGCGGAAGCCCGCCGCGATCACCGTGATCTTGACGGATTCCTTCATCGCATCATCCATCACCGCGCCGAAAATAATATTGGCGTTTTCGTGCGCTGCTTTCTGGATGATGGACGAAGCTTCGTGGACTTCGTGCAGGCTCAGCGTCGACGAGCCAGTGACGTTGATCAAAATTCCCTGCGCGCCCTGAATGCAGTTGTCTTCCAGCAGCGGGCTGTTGATGGCGCGGTTAGCAGCGTCGATGGCGCGATTCGAACCAGTGGCCACAGCAGTACCCATCACCGCGTAGCCTTGGCCGGACATGATAGTCCTGACGTCGGCAAAGTCGCGGTTGATGATGCCGGGAATGGTGATGATGTCGCTGATCCCCTGCACCGCCTGACGCAAGATATCGTCGGCGATGCGGAACGCCTCGAAGAAACTGGTTCCGTGCTCGACGCATTCCATCAGGCGTTCATTGGGAATCACGATGACCGTGTCAACACAGCCGATGAGCTCGCCGAGAGCTTGCTCGGCTTGCTGCATGCGGCGCTTGCCTTCGAAGGCGAAAGGCTTGGTGACGACGGCGACAGTCAGCGCGCCGAGCTCGCTGGCGAGATTGGCAACGACAGGTGCGGCGCCGCTGCCCGTGCCGCCACCGAGACCGCTGGTGACGAACACCATGTCCGCGCCGTCGAGCGCTTCGAGGATTTTCTCAGTGTCCTCGAGCGCCGCCTTGCGCCCCATCTCAGGATTTGCGCCCGCGCCCAATCCCTTGGTGAGCTTGGTGCCGAGCTGCAATTTGAGTGGCGCTTGCGAAAGCTTGAGCGCCTGCAAGTCCGTATTGGCCGCGATGAATTCCACGCCTTCGACTTTGGCGCGAATCATGCGGTTGACGGCATTGCAACCGCCGCCGCCGACGCCGATTACTTTGATCCGGGCACCGTTTTGCGGCTCTTCTGTGAATGACACTCGCAAACCTGCTTCCTTAGGCGTCATGCTTCCCTCCCCTCAGTCCCCGCGAAAATTTACCGCTCAATTCCCGGCAAAAAGCGCTTTCAATTTTTCCGTCCAACCACCGGAACGCTGCGCCGCATGGCGGCGGGCGCGCGCCCCGTAGAGCACCAAGCCGACGGCAGCCGAGTACTCGGGCTGAGAAACCCCTTCGGTAATTTCGGCGAGCCCGCGCGGCGAAGCCAAGCGCACCGGCAAGCGAAAAACTTTTTCGGCTAGCTCGATGAATCCGCGAAGCTGCGCGCCGCCGCCGGTGAGCACCAGGCCGGCGGGAATTTGCGAATCGAGTCCGGAGCGGCGCAATTCGTCGCGCAGCATGGTCAAAAGTTCATGCGCGCGCGGCTCGACAATCTCGCAGAGATTGCGCGCAAAAATCGTGCGCGGCGGACGGTCACCGACGCTGGCAATTTCGATGGGCGTGTCCGCGCCCATCAGTTCGCGCCAAGCGCAGCCGTGCGAACGCTTGATGCTCTCAGCTTCCGGAATCGGCGTGCGCAGGCCGACAGCGAGATCGTTGGTGAAATGATCGCCACCAATCGGGACCGCTGCGCTGTGCCGAACCATGCCTCCCGTGAAAACAATCATTTCCGTCGTGCCGCCGCCGATATCAAGCAGACAGCAGCCGAGTTCGCGTTCGTCCTGCGTGAGGCACGCTTCCCCTGACGCGAGCGGCTCAAGCACCGTATCGCTGACAACGATACCGGCTTTATTCACAGCGGTGACCACATTTTGCGTGGCCGTGGCCGACGCGGTGACGATGTGGACGTTGACTTCGAGCTTTTGGCCGACCATGCCGATGGCGTCGCGAATGTTGTCCTGCGAGTCGACGAAAAACTCCTGCGGCAAAACGTGCAGGACCTCGCGGTCTTCGGGAAGCTTGACGCTCTTCGCGACCTCGATGGCGCGGCGCACATCTTCGCGATGAATGTCGCGAGGCCGCTGGCCAAGGGCGATGCCTCCGCGGCTGTTCACGCCGCGTACGTGGCTGCCCGCGATTCCAACGAGCGCGGATTCCACCGGAACGCCCACAATATTTTCCGCCTCCTCAACGGCGCGACGAATGGAGCTGACCGCAAGCTCAAGATTTACGATTTGGCCTTTGCGCCAGCCTTTGGACTCCGCCGCACCGAGACCCGCAAATTTCACAACGCTGTCCTGCTCGTCGATTTCACCGACGAGAGCGCAGGTCTTCGTGCTGCCGATATCGAGCCCTACCAAGTAACGATCTTTTTTCCCCAAACCTCGCTCCCTCAATTTCATAGAAAACGACCAGCAACCCACGACTAATTCGCGATCTGTTTCTTCTTCGCGCGGCGTGACTTCGGCGCTGGCTTCGATTTCGTTCGCGCTCTAGACTTCACCTTCGACGCTGCACGGTCCGCAGTGATCGGCGCTCTTGGCTTGGCCTCGGACGCGAGGCGCTCGGACGCAAGCGGAGGCTGCGGCTCGGCGACGGCCAATGCGGGCGCGGCCCTTGTGGCCTTTGCGACCCTCGGCACCCTCGCCACCGGTGCAACTGGCACGGACTTGGCGACAGGCTGCAAATCCGGGACCGGATTCTCCGGATTCACAACAACTTCTTTTTCGAATCGCAAGTCCACAGACGCGACGCGGCCAGCGGCCTGTTCCCACTGAGCGATGTTGTTCAGCAGAACCTGAAACTTGTCATGAAAATCGCCGTTGCCGAAATGCACCAAGAGGGCCCCGGGCACAGCCGCGTCCGCACCTTGCAAACCGGCAAAAGTGGCCTGGACGTCATTCGCATCGGAGAGATCGATCTCGCTGACCGAATCACCGGCGTCTGAGCGAATTTCGCGAATCTGAGCCATAAAGTCGGACATTAGCTGCATACGGCGCGCGCGATCTTCGCGAGGCATGGCGGCCGTGATGCCCGTAACCACGGGAAAACGAAAATCGGCCTCGAGCGGACGGTCGAGAATCACGCCCTGCTTGTCCGCAAGAAACAGATCCGAGCCATCCCGGACAAAAGCGATGGGCGTTCGCTCGACAATCTCCACTTCAATACGATTGGGCAGCGCTCGTCGTACCGTGGCGTTTTCGACCCACGGAAGCGCTTCGATTTCCGCGCGTCGTGTAGCCAGCGGTACACGCAGAACGTTGCGGCCGCGATCGGGCGCAAAAATCTCAAGTACGCTTGCGCGCGCGACGAAGCGATTGCCGCTCAAGTTGACCTGGCTTGGGCTCGCGAGCGCCATTGCCGGAGAGGTAAGCAAGAATTCGCCGAGAGCAAAAATCGCGCCCGCGCACGCGGCGAGGAGAACGACAAGGAATGCGACACGGAAGTAGCCCTTCCACGCTTTCTTGCCGAACTTGCGCCGCTTGATCTCGACCGGCTTCTGCCGGCGAAGGTAACGCGGCTCCTCTTCCGCGAGCACCTCCTGCGGATACGCTTCCGCTTCGATTTTCTTCAGCTTCGCCAAACCTTCCTTCTGTTCCCTCGCGCGATGCTAAGGATTCACGCGAATGTTCGGCTGTTCCACGCCAAGCAACAGAGCGAGTTCATCGAGCGAGCGGTTCACCGTGCCGGCGCCGATGGCCAAGATCGCGTCGCCCGGCTGAGCCTCACGCAAAAGAATTTCGACACCTTTTTGGAGCGTGCTCGAAAAAATAACGTTCTTGTGGCCCGCGGCGGAAACCGCTTCCGCGAGTTTCTGGCCCGTGACGCCATCGATGGCTGCTTCGCCGGCAGCATAAATTTCCGAAACGATCAGCACGTCGGCCAAATTGAAGGCGCGGCAGAAGTCGTCCCAGAGGTGCTTAGTGCGCGTGTAACGATGCGGCTGGAAGAGCACCAACAGTCGCTTGTAATTGCAGCCGCGCGCGGCTTCGAGCGTGGCTCGAATTTCGGCAGGATGATGGCCGTAGTCATCGATCAAAGTGACACCCGCGAAGCTTCCCTTGATTTCAAAGCGGCGGCCGACACCAGCAAACTTGTCGAGGCCCTCGCGAATGAGATCGGCGGGAATGCCGAGATAGAGCGCGACCGCAGCGGCCGCGGCGGCATTGCGGACGTTGTGCATTCCCGGAGGCGAAGGCAGATGGAATTTGCCGAGATCGTCTCCCTGGTAGGTGAGCCGGAAGTGGCTCTCGAGGCCGGCAAGCTCGATGTCGCTGATAATCAGATCGGCCTGGTTCGAAACGCCGTAGGTGACGACGGGGCGTTTCACGCCGGGCAAAATCGCTTGCACGTTGGGCTCGTCGAGCGACAGCACGACAGCGCCGTAGAACGGCACGCGGTTCACGAATTCGAGAAAAGTGGACTGGATTTCCTCGAGCGAATGATATTGGTCAAGATGCTCGCGGTCGATGGTGGTGACGACGGCGACCACGGGGGCCAGAAGCAGGAAGGAACGGTCGCTCTCGTCCGCTTCAACGACCATGTAATCGCCCTGGCCGGCGCGGGCGTTGGTTCCGGCCGCGTTGACGCGCCCGCCGACGACAAAAGTGGGATCGAACCCCGCCGCGGCCAAGACAGAAGCAATCAGCGAAGTAGTGGTGGTCTTGCCGTGAGCGCCGGCGACGGCGATTCCGTATTTCAGCCGCATCAGTTCGGCGAGCATTTCCGCGCGCGGAATCACGGGGATTTTTTGTTTGCGGGCCTCGACGATCTCGGGATTGTCGGGACGAACCGCGGAGGAGGCCACGACAACCTGCGCGCCATGGACGTTTTGCGCCGCGTGGCCATTGAAGATCCTGGCGCCGAGATTGCGCAGTCGCTCGGTGGTGGCGGAGGGCTTGACGTCCGAGCCGGAGACGGCGTAGCCAAGGGCCAGCAGAACTTCGGCGATGCCGCTCATGCCGCTGCCGCCGATGCCGATCAAGTGGATGCGTTGAAAATTCCCGAATGGAATAGTCATTTGCGAACAACCCCCTCGATGATGTCCACGATATCGACGACGGCTCGCGGACGACCGAGCGCATGAGCGCGCTCTTCGATCTCCTCGATTTTTGGGGGCAGGTCCAAAAGAGAAAGAATTTCGTTTGCCAGGCGCTGCGGTTTCAGCTGTTCCTGCGGAATCACGCGCCCGGCGCCGGATTGCGCCATGAACTGGGCGTTGCGAAGCTGATGACTGTCTGTGGCGGCAGCGAAAGGGATGAAGATGGCGGCACGCCCAGCGGCGGCGATTTCGGCCACCGTGATGGCGCCTGACCGGCAAACGATCAGGTCGGCCTGTGCAAACCTTTCCGCCATGTTCCCGATGAAGGGGCTGACCTCCGCATTGAACTCGAGCCGAGCATAGGCTTCGCGAACCGCATTATAGTCGTGTTCGCCGGTCTGATGCACGACGAAAAGCTGATTTTTTTTCGGGACGAGCAAGGCCAGGGCGCCGGTCATGGCTTCGTTGATGGCGTGGGCGCCGCGGCTGCCGCCGGTAACGAGGAGCGTGAAGGGAGAGCGGCGCGGCCGATGCTGTGGCGCGCTGAAAAATTCAGCGCGCACGGGGTTGCCGGTCGCAGTTGCCTTGACGCCGAAGCGCGCGGCTGTCTCGGGAAAGCCAGTGGCGATGCGTGTGGAGAAGCGCGCCAGCATGCGATTGGTGAAGCCGGGCTCGCGATTGGGCTCAAAAAGGACGGTGGGCACGCCGCGCATCGCCGCAAGCAGCATCACCGGGCCGGACGCGTAGCCGCCCACGCCGAACGCGGCGCTGAATTCGAATTCGTGGCGGCGCAGAATCTCGGCGGAGTCCCAAAAACCCAAGCCGAGCGTCGCGGCGTTGCGAACCAACTTCATTCCGCCAATTCCTTTTAGGCCCGCGACACGAATGGTTTCGAGCGGCAGGCCCGCTTCGGGCACCAACTTCGCTTCGAGTCCGCTTTCCGTGCCGACCATCAAGACTTCCCTCTTGCTTTCCACGCTTGCATCCGTATTCGCAGTGCAGCGGCGCAGCCACTCTTGCGCGACGGCGATGGCCGGAAAAACATGGCCGCCAGTCCCTCCGCCGGCGATGAGCAACTTTCCCGTGTCGGCCATACGCGAGAACTTAAACTGCCTCCGCGTGCTGGCTGATGTTCAACAGCACGCCGGTCGCCAGCAGCATCACCAGCAAACTTGAACCGCCGTAACTGACGAACGGCAGGGGAATCCCTTTGGTCGGCATCAGGCCGAGAACCACGCTGAGATTCACGAGCGCCTGGCCGGCGACGAGCGTGGTGATTCCCAGAGCTAAGAGACGGCCGAAAACGTCGGGCGCGCGAAACGCGGCGCGAAAGCCGCGCCAAGCGTAGACCCCGAAGAGCGTGATGATGACCAGCGCGCCAATGAAGCCGAGCTCTTCGCAAGTGACCGCGAAAATGAAGTCGGTGTGCGCCTCGGGCAGGTAAAAGAGCTTCTGCTTGCTTTCCATCAAGCCGACGCCGGTGAGGCCACCGGAGCCGACGGCGATCAGCGACTGCAGGAGCTGAAAGCCGCGGCCTTGGGGATCGGCGTCTGGCGAGAAGAAAGCGAGAACGCGGTCGTAGCGATATTGCGCATGAACAATCAGCAGCCAGATTGCCGGCACGGCGGCGGCGGCCAGTCCAGCGATGTACTTCATCGAAAGACCTGCTTCGTAGAGCATGGCAATGGCCACGAGAAAAATCATGCAGGACGTGCCCATATCAGGCTCGCGAAGAATCAAAGCCAACATCACGACCACGGGACCGAGTGCAGGGAGAAGCGCGTGTTTCCAGTCGTTGACGCCGACGCTGCCGGGCCGCGAGCGCAGCTCCAAGAACCAGGCGAAATACAGAATCACGACGAGCTTGGCGAACTCCGACGGCTGCAGGCTGAGCGGCCCGGCATGAATCCAGCGATGCGTGGCGTGGGTACGGTCGAGGAACAGCACGCCGATGAGCATGAGTAATGTGAGCGCGATGCTGGGATAAATGATGCGCGGCTGGCGCAGCTTGCGATAATCAAAATTCATCAAGCGAATCATTCCAAATAAACCCAAGGCAAGAAACACCAGCTGGCGTTCAAGAAAAACGTAGCCGTTGCCATACATCTGCTTGGCGGTGACGGCAGAGGCGCTGAAGACCATCACCACGCCGATGAGGCACAGCGCCAGCGTGACTCCGAATAATTTGCGGTCAGGCTGCAAACTTCGCGGCACGCTTATCCTCTCCTCGCTGAATTCTGCGCCGCGCTTTCGGCGGCAAGGCGCGCGACAATTTCCTTGAATTCGCGCCCCCGCGCTTCGAAGTTTTCGTACTGATCGAAACTGGCGCATGCTGGAGCCAACAGTACGGTGTCGCCAGGCCTGGCGCGTTCGAGCGCGGCGGTCACGGCGGGTTCGAGCGTGCCGGCGTGCTGCAGTTCAACAGCGCCTTCAAGTTCCGCAGCGATTTTGTCCGCTGCCGAGCCAATCAACAGAACGAGCTTCGCTTTTTCCCGCAGCGGCTCGCGCAGCGGCGTGTACGGACTGCGTTTGTCCTTTCCGCCCAAAATGACGAGCAGCGAGCCGGGAAAGGCTTCGATGGCCTTCAGCGCGGCATCGACGTTCGTCGCCTTGGAATCGTTGTAGAAGCTGACGCCGCCGATGTCGGCAACGAATTCGAGGCGATGCTCCACACCCGGAAAAGTCCGCACCGCCGCTTCGATGGCATCGAACGGCGCACCAGCAAGAATCGCCGCTGTGGAGGCAGCCAGGACATTTTCGAGGTTATGCTCGCCGCGCAGTGGGATATCGTTGCGGCGCATCAAGACGCTTTCGTCTCCCTGGCGGCGAAAGAGGATTTGCTCGCCCCGCAGAAATGTGCCCGCTGCCAGACGCTTCTGGCGGCTGAACCAGAATACCTGCCCGTGCGCGGGGCCCCGCTGCGCGACCTGTGGATCGTCGGCGTTGAGCACGGCGGCGTCACGGTCGAGCATGTTCTGAAACAATCTCTGTTTAGCGCGTGCGTATTCTTCGAAGGAGCCATGGCGATCGATGTGGTCTGGCGTAAGGTTGAGCAGCACGCCCACATCAGGACGAAAAGCGTCGATGGTTTCGAGTTGAAAGCTGCTGACCTCCGCGACGGTGACGGTCGAATCACTGGAGGCCTCGACGCGCGCGAGCAAAGGAGTGCCAATGTTGCCGCCGACCAAGACGGGAATCTTTGCCGATTGCAAAATGTGACCCACCAGCGCAGTGGTCGTCGTCTTTCCGTTGGAGCCGGTGATGGCGACAAGTTTCCCGCGCAGCAGCCGCCAGGCGAGCTCGATTTCACTCCACACCGGAATGCCGCGATTGCGCGCCAGTTCCAAGTCGGGTGATTTTGCCGGCACTCCTGGGCTGACAATGATGAGGTCCTGATTCAAGAAAGTTTCAGGGCGTAAGACACCGAACTCCAGCGTTACTCCGGCGGCGCGCAATTTTTCCGCTGTACTTGCCAGCGCGATTTCCGGCTTTTCGTCGATTCCGGTCACACGCGAACCATACGCCGCGCAAAAAAGCGAGACGACCAGTCCCGTTCGCGCCAGTCCAACGACCAGCACGCGCTTGCCCTCAAGATCGACACCGAGCCGCATTCCTTACCTCAGTTTCAAAGTGGTCAGTGAAAACAGCGCAAAGACCAGCGCCGCAATCCAAAAGCGCACGATAATTTTCGATTCGCTCCAGCCCAGCAGTTCGAAATGATGATGCAGCGGAGCCATGCGAAACACACGCTTGCCGCGCAATTTGAACGACCCAACTTGAATAATCACGGAAAGCGCTTCGACCACGAATATGCCGCCGATAAACAGCAGCAGAATTTCCTGCTTGATGATGACCGCGGTCACGCCGATGACGCCGCCGAGCGCCAGCGAGCCCACGTCGCCCATGAACATCTCCGCGGGATGGGCGTTATACCAGAGGAAGCCGAGCGACGCACCCACAACCGAGCCGCAAAAAACAGTCAGCTCGCCGACTTCGGGAATTCTCTGGATATCCAGGTATTCCGCGAACCGCGCATGGCTGCTGATGTAAGTCAAGATGGTGAGCGCGCCGGCCGCCACGACCACGCAGCCGATGGCCAGACCGTCCAGGCCATCGGTCAAATTTACGGCATTCGAGGCGCCAACGATGACGAATACGAGGAATACAACAAACGGCACAAACGCCAGCGGCCATATGTATGTATGCACCAGAAGCGAGCGAACCACCAAATCGGGGTGGAGTTTCTTGAAAAAGGGTACGCTCAGCTCCGTCGAGTAGGCACCGTGTTGCTGCAGCGCCAGAAGAACTGCTCCCACGGCGACGCAGGTCAGCACTTGGTAGAAGAACTTTGTCTTGGGGCTCAGGCCCATGCTGCGCTTGCGCACGACTTTGTTGTAATCGTCGAGAAAGCCGATGATGGCGAAGGCCACAGTCGCGCCGAGAGCGAGCAGAGCGTAGGGGCTGCGCAAGTCGGCCCAGAGCAGCGTGGGCACGACGATGGCCACAACCACCAGCACTCCGCCCATGGTCGGCGTGCCAGCCTTGGACTGATGCCGCTTGGGGCCTTCCTCCCGGATATATTGGCCGATTTGCAACTGACGCAGGTGGCGAATGGTCCACGGACCAAAGGCAAGCGTGAGGAAGAGCGCGGTCAGGCTCGCGAGCGCCGTACGCACAGTGATATAGCGGAACACGTTGAGCGGGCTGTAATGCGGGCGGAGGACTTCGACGAAAAGGTAGTAAAGCATCTCAGCCGATCCTCTCGCGCGCAGCGTGGGCCTCTTCGGTACGGGGCTCCGCCAGCGGGAACTTCCCGCGCAGCGCCGCCGCTATGGACTCCATGTGCACGCCGCGCGAGCCTTTGACCAGCACGAGGTCTCCCGGAGCGATGAACTCCGCCAGCTTCCGTGCGGCTTCCTCGGACGAAGCGAACATTTGCGTCTGCTCCGCTGGATGACCAGCTTCAATGGCTCCCTGCACGATTCGTTCCGCGTCGCCCGCGACGCCAAAAACCCAGTCGATTTCCCCATTTGCCGCAGCGTACATCCCGGTTTTCTCGTGCAACTGGCCGGAAGCCGGGCCGAGCTCACGCATTTCGCCGGCCACCAAAATCCGCCGGCGGTAGCCCGGCGTGGCCACAAGCAAGTCGATCATGCGTTCGAGCGCGACCGGGTTGGAGTTGTAGCAGTCGTTGATCACGGCAAATCCGCCCGCGAACTTCAGGAATTCGCCGCGCATGGAGGCCGGCTGCAGCGCCGGAAGTGCTTTCCTTGCAATATCGGCGGTGATTCCCCATTCGCTGGCGGCGGCGAGAGCGGCGAGGACATTCAAGACGTTGTGACGGCCTGCCAGCGGCAGGTGCAGCCGCGCCAGCTCCTCGGGGCTTTCGTAATCGAAAGCTGAGCCTTCCATGCCATGGTCTTCGATGTTTTCTGCCCGGAATTCAGCCGTTTCTGACAGGCCATAGCGCAAGACGCGGCCGCGAAATCCCTCGGCGAATTTCGATACCCGAGGATCATCGGCGTTGAGCACGGCGACTGGTGCTGCGCCTCCGAGGCCCTCGATCAGCTCGCGCTTGGCTAGCGCAATTTCATCCACGGAGGAAAAAAATTCCAAGTGAACGGGGGCGACATTGGTCACCACGCCCACATCCGGCTGGGCAATTTCGGCCAAGCGGGCCAGTTCGCCACGATGGGACATGCCCAGTTCGACGACCGCGGCGTCGTGTTCGTCGGTCAGGCGAAAAAGTGTCAATGGTAAACCGTATTCGTTGTTCAGGTTGCCCTCGGACTTCAAAACGCGAAACCGCGCGGCCAGCAACGCCGCAAGAATTTCCTTGGTAGTTGTCTTCCCCGCGGAACCCGTAACCGCAGCGATGCGCCGTCCCGCCTTGGCTTTGCGCCACTGGTCGCAATAAGCACGCGCGAGTTCCTGGAGTCCACGAAGGGTATCTTCGACAACCAGGAGCTTACCGCGAGTTTCTTCGGGATAGTCTCTGGCGCGGCGTGCCTCCGCCACGGCCGCCGCGGCTCCGCGCTCGAAAGCGGCAACGACGAAATCGTGTCCATCGAATCGTGGGCCGCGAATGGCGACAAAAAGCTCTCCGCGCTGGACGGTTCGCGAGTCAATCGAGACGCCGGCCAGCCCGGCCAGGGAATCGGCAAGCGGGGGAGTTGAAACACCCAGAGCATTCGCCACGTCTGCCACCGTCCACCGCATCGCTTCTCCACAGAGCTGGAGGTCACCGTTTCCCAGTAAACCTTCCAAAACTCTATTTCAATTCTTCCTTCAATTGTTCGTCACGCCGTAGCCGTGTCCCCGCAGGACGCGGCGAGCGACTTCGCGATCGTCAAACTCGACGGGCCCGTCACGAAGAACCTGGTACGTTTCATGTCCCTTGCCGGCAAGCAAAACAATGTCCCCAGGCTTGGCTTCATTCACGGCAATCTCGATGGCCTTCTGGCGGTCCGCCTCGACGAAGTATTTCGCGCCGGTTTTTTGCAGGCCGACCAGCACATCGTTGATGATGCGCAGGGGATCTTCGCTGCGGGGATTGTCGCTGGTCAAAACCACGGTGTCGCTCAAGGTTCCGGCGGCTTCGCCCATGAGCGGGCGCTTGGTGCGGTCGCGATCGCCGCCCGCGCCAAAGAGCGTGATGATGCGGTTGTTCACGGACAATTCGCGCGCGGTCGAAATCAGATTGCGCAGCGCGTCGTCGGTGTGCGCGTAATCCACGATCACCAAGAAAGGTTGGCCCGCGGCGATGCGCTCGAACCTTCCGGGAACGCTTTCCAGGTCACGGATGCCCCGTTCGATGGCGGCGCTATTTACGTCGAGGGCGATTCCCGCGCCGATAGCCGCGAGGACGTTGTACACGTTGATTTTTCCGACCAGCCGAGACTGCACTTCGATTTTTCCGACGGGCGTTTGCGCTGTGAATTCCAAGCCGGAAAAGGCCAGCGGATATTTCTGTGCCTTGATCTGTGCGCCATTTTTCAGGCCATAGGTAAAAGTGCGCAGGGCAATTCCTTCGAGCTGTTTTCCATAAGGATCGTCGGCGTTTACGACGCCGACGTCCGCGGGGCCTGCGCCGGTACCCTCGAACAAGCGGCGCTTGGCCGCGAAGTATTCTTCGAAGGACTTGTGATAATCGAGGTGATCGCGCGTCAAATTCGTGAAGACAGCCGCGGCAAAATGGCAACCCCAAAGGCGGTCCATGGCCAGCGCGTGAGAGCTTGTTTCCATCACGACAGCTTTGCCGTTCTCGTCCCGCACTTCCGCGAACATCTGCTGCAACTCGAGCGATTCGGGAGTGGTATTAACGGCTTCACGGCGTCCGCGCGGCGTACGCGCGCCGATGGTGCCGATCAGCCCCGTACGCGCTCCGCCCGCACGCAGAATTGAATCGACCAGATAGGTTGTCGTGGTCTTTCCATTCGTTCCGGTAACACCGACAAGCTTCAAAGCTCTCCCGGGACGGCCGTAGAAATTTGCGGAAGCCGTTGCCAGCGCGCGGCGCTGCGCGCCAGGTTGGATCTGCACCCAGGCAATTTGGCTAGGCACTTGCGTGCTCCGCGGCGCTTCGCTGGCGATGGCTATGGCGCCGCGCTCGAGGGCGCTGGCAAGGTACTTGATGCCGTCCTCTTTTTCGCCTTTCAATGCGAAGAACAATGCGCCGGGCCTCACTCTTCTGCTGTCATAGGTGATGGAACGAACCTCGATTTCGTTCGAACCGCGAATCGCGGCGATTTCCGCGCCAGTAAACAAGTCCGCCAATTTCATGGTCTGCTCTGCGACTGCCGCGCCTCCAACGTTCGGCTCGGACTTTCCGCTGCCGCTCAAATGTGATCCCTTTGGCCCTATCAATTGTTGCTTGGCGATGTGCCGGAAGCGTCAGCACTGCGCCCAAAATGGACGATGATCTTGGCCCCCGGCAAAACTTTCGTTCCGGCGTCCGGACTCTGATCCAGCGCAACTCCATCGCCGACAAGAATAGGTGTCAATCCAAGGCGCGAGCATGCTTCGATGACGGCGCGCACGCTTCGGCCGGTCAAACGCGGAACAGTCACCGCCTGGCCCTCGGCAATCGCTACCGTCGATGAAATCGGCACGGTCGCGCCGATCGTTGTTCCAGCGGTTTCAACCGAGGCGTCAGAGCCAACGCTGCGCTTCGCGCGCGGCGCAAGATTCAGGTCCGCAGGCGCGCGTGGTTTCTTGCGCAGCGACGCCCTCTCGAGAGTGGGCACCTCCGGCGCGTCATGGGGAACATTGAGATAGGCGAGCACCTGTTCAACAATTTGCTTGAAGATCGGGCCGGCAGTGGCATTACCTTCGTGCCCGCCGATGGGCGAATCGAGATTCACGAGAACCGTCACGGCAGGATTGTTGATCGGCGCAAATCCTATGAACGATGCGTTGTATTCAGTCTTGGAATACCGGCCCGTCGCAGGGTCGATCTTCTGCGCTGTGCCGGTTTTGCCTCCCGCCGTGTAACCGACAGGCTGCGCAAATCCCTTGCCCGTGCCGACGAGAATGACCTGTTGCATGACGTTGCGCATAGTGGCGGCCGTGCCTTCATCGATGACGCGTCGAGGATCGGCATTGCCTTGCATCACCAACTGGCCGCCACGCAGCACTTGGCGGACCACCTGCGGTTTGCGGAGCGTTCCGCCGTTGGCGATCGCCGACTCCGCGGAAATCATTTGCACCGGCGTGACGCTGACCTCCTGCCCGATGGCGATGTAACCCACCGACGTGGCCGTCCATTCGTCCAGCGGTCGCACTAATCCGCGGTTCTCACCGGGCAACTCGATGCCCGTTAGCTGGCCAAAACCGTAGGTGCGAATGTACTGATAATATTTTGGCGCTCCCAAACGCAGCGCAATCTTGATAGAGCCCACATCGCTGGAGTCCTCTAGAATTTGGGCAACCGACAACAGGCCATACGGCTTGTGGTCGTGAATCAACCGACCCGCCACGACAATGGAGCCCATCTGGCAATCAACGATCTGATTCGGCTGAACGACGCCCTCTTGAAACGCGGAAGAAAACAGAATCGTTTTAAAGATTGACCCAGGCTCGTAGGCGGATGAAACGGCGCGGTCGATGAAATCATCGGGCGGATAGGCGTGCGCATTGTTGGGGTCGAAGGTCGGCCAATTGGCCACCGCTAGCAATTGACCGGTGTTTGGATCCTGCACGACCACCGAGCCGCCTTTGGCATGAGTTCTGGCCAGCCCGTCGGCGAGCGCTTTTTCGACGATGTATTGAATTGTCTGATCGATCGTGAGAATGACGGTATCGCCACTGTCCGACGGCGTCTCGCTACTGCGGTCCAAGTACTGGCGGCGAGCGTCTGCCAGCACCAGGATGCGGCCCGGACGTCCACGGATTTCCTTGTCAAGGGAATACTCGACGCCACCCAGGCCGTGCTCATCCATGTCGACATAGCCAAGCACCGCTGCGGCAAGGGCGTGCTCCGGATAGAAGCGCTTGTTTTCTTTCTGGAAGTAAATTCCACGCAGATTGAGGGCCTGGATGCGCGCGGCCTGTTCGGGCGTGATTTTCCTCGCAATCCAAACGAAAGAGCGCGACTCCGCTAGCTTCTGCTGGATCTCGTCCGCCCGCATTCCCAACACGTGCGCGAGTAGCCGCGCGACCATCTCGGGGTCGGTGATTTCCGCCGGGTCCGCGAAGCAGGAATCCACCGGAATACTCATCGCTAACTCGCGGCCATTGCGGTCATAAATCGGCCCGCGCATCGGGCTCACTTCGATGATTCGCTCCTGCTGGCGAGTGGCGCGTTCGAGATACTCGCGATAGCGGAATAACTGGAGGTAACTCAGGCGGGCGACAACTGCCAACATCCAAACCAATGCAAGGCCAAAAACTACCAACAAACGGAGACGGGAACTGCTTTGCGCCATGGACTCCGGCCCAAATCGAAAATGCTTTTCATTCCGCAATGCGGCGTTCCGCTGCGTCACGCCGCCTTTGGGCGGTCCGCCCGACTCCTATGCCCAAAGCAATAAGCTTCGCGGTTTCATGGCTGCGCCGACAGGGTCGGCACGCGCTGCGCCAAGTAAGCAACGCGAGGAACATCCGCCGTCGGAAGGTACTGCGCCGGAACCGAGACGGTCATTCCGAGCTGCTGGCGCGCAATGGCATCGACGCGCATCGGGGAGGTCAGCGAGGCCGCTTCCAGATGAAGCTGTTGATTCAACTCCATCGCCTGACTCTGCCGCGATTTGAGATCCTCGAGCTGATAGCGCAATTGGATGTCTTGAAAGTGCTGCCAGGTATAGAGCAGCGCACAGGATGCCAGCACCCCCGCCCAGGCCATGCGCCGCGCATATTCGCGCCACCGCGATGCCACCGACCGCGACAGCCGCGAGTTATCGATGCGCTTGGAAGTATAAAATTCAGTCATGATGCTTTCCTTTTCTCTTTCTCTTCCTCAGGGTTCCAACCGTGTTTCTCAATCACGCGCAACTTCGCGCTTCGCGCACGCGGGTTGCTGCGCACTTCTTCTTCACTGGCCTGGACGACTTTTCTTGTCAGAATCGTGAAATCGCCGGTCCGCGCAAGCTCCTGAAAAGCGCGCTTGACCATGCGATCTTCGAGCGAGTGGTAACTCAAAATCGCCCATCTCGCTCCCGAAGATAAAGTGGCGGGGGTCCTAGAAAGAAACTGCCCGAGTTCCTCCAACTCTCGATTCACCGCTATCCGCAGCGCCAGAAACGTTTTTGTCGCGGGATGCAGTCTCTGCCTTCCCCTTGCTTTTCGGGCCCCTGCCACAACCGTTGCCAGGTGTTCGGTGTCGCGGATGGGCCGCGCCCGTACAATCGCCCTGGCGATCTTGCGTGATTCGTGTTCTTCTCCGAATTTGTAGAGCACGTCGGCCAGTTGAGTTTCCGGCCAATGATTCACAATCTCTTCCGCCACGAACGGATAATCGGGATTCATGCGCATATCGAGCGGTCCGCCCCAGCGGAAGGAAAATCCACGCTCCGGAGTATCGAGTTCCAGCGATGAAACGCCCAAATCGGCAATAACGCCGTCCAGTTTCGGCAGCTTCAAGTCGTCGACTACGTCCGCAATCTTCGAAAAATCCGTGTGCACCAGCGTTACCTGCCTTTCGAATTGCTTCAGCCGGCCCCGCGCGATAGCCAGCGCCTGTGGGTCACGATCCATCCCTACGAAGCGTCCGGCCGTCAGCCGCTGCAGGATCCCCAGAGCGTGCCCGCCAGTGCCTACCGTGGCATCGACGTATGTTCCCTCCGGCTTGACCCGCAGCCACTCCACGATCGCTTCGGCCAAGACCGGCGTGTGCAGCACGCTCAGAACCTAAATGCCTATCGTATCCAGAGCCTTCTCGTCTTCCACGGTGATCGGATTGCTCTTCAACTGCTCCAGGAAGCGCGTGTGGTTCCAGACTTCCAGATACGTCAACTGCGCGCTTACCGTGACCTCACCCTTCATCTCCGCCGCATCCCGAAGCACCGGCGGGATCAAAATGCGTCCCTGGCCGTCAAGCGCGACCACCTGCCCGAAGTAGTTCGTGCGCGCCAGGAATTTCTGCTTGGCCGGATTGTGTGAAGAAAGTTTGGCCAGTTTCCTTTCGATTTCCTCCCACACTTTCATGGGATAAACGCGCGCGCGATCGCCATTCTCGCTGGTCACGTAGAACTTCTTGCCCAGTCGGCGCAACTCGGCGAGAAAATCCGCGGGCACCTTCATGCGCCCTTTCTCGTCTACAGTTGCTAGATGGCTTCCCCGCAGCATTTCCGGCCTTGTACAATCGGCTGTTCGGTAATTCCCAGCTCATTTCGCCCTGACCACTTCCTACCACTTTTTCCCACTTGGCGCACGATTGTATGCGCACTTCTTTTCTTGTCAAGAGGAATCGCGCGAAAAAGTAAATTATTTTCCGCGCGGCACGCGACTTGCGATGTGGCCGCTTGCTCTTGAAACCACTATATGTAGTGTGGGCGAAGAGATGGGCGCTCTAGCACTAGGTCAAAGCTTCCGCTGAAAATTAAATTTGTGCCGTATGCGTTACGAAGGAGGGCGAGCTTGATGCAATGTGCGTCCGGAACGGAACAATTATTGCCCAGGACCAGGTCCCTCGCGCAGGTTGGTCATCTTGCGAAGCAGGTCCTGCTCGTTGTCGTCCAGCCCGCGCATGAATTGCGGATCCTGCAGGGCCTGCTGGCGCTGTTGCGGGGTCATGCCGCGCAGGACGCGAAGCCGGCCGTTCAGAAGCTCTCGGCGCTCTTGCGGCAAGTTCTTCCAGCGTGGCAACAGGTCTCTCACGATTTCCTGCTGCTCTTCCGGCGACATTCTTTCCAGGACCTGTTCCCGGTTGCGCATGGCATCGCGCTGCTCCGGGGTCATCTGATTCCAGCGTTGCAAGGTGCGCCGGATTTGCTCTTGGCGCTGCGGCGGCAAGCTTTGAAAGCGCGCGTTATTGCGCATAAAGCGCTGTTGTTCTTCCGGGGACATGTCCCTCAGCTTATCGACCCATTTCGGCGGGAGGCCCATCATCGAGCGAACGGCCGGCTTGTTCTGGAGCTTCTGCGCTTGTTTCTGCTGGCGCTGCGCCTGGCGGGCTTGCGCGCGCGGACCTTGCTTCTGCTGGGCCGCAAAGTACCTCTGCACAGGCGCAGCATGGGCTGTGGTGAGCGCCGCCATGAGCGCGGCTACGGCGCATGCGGATTGGAAAAGCTTCTTCATGTGTCCCGTTTAGCGCTTGGCCTCTAGCTCTCTCCGTTTCCAGAGCCGGGTTCATCCGGCTTTTGCTGTTCCGGCTGCTCCGGTGTTGCCTGCACTCCAGGCAGGTCCGAGAGCGCGTCGAAGTTGCTGAGCACGTCATAATTCTCGAGCACGCCCAGATCCTTGATCATGCGGAACTGCTCTTCGCTGTTCGGCGCGGAATTCCCTACTACAACCGGCTTGTTCGGCTGCATCGAGACGAAAATCGACAACCCCACCAGCGCGACCACTGCGGCGGCCAAGCGCGGCGACGGCACCAGCCATGTCCAGAGCTTCGGGCGCACCGTGGCTGCGATGCGCTGGCGCAGCCGCGCATCGAAGGCAAATGAGGGCTCTACCGCAGGCACCTCGGCCATCACGTCCCACAGCCGACGAAACTCGTCGGCTCGCTCGCGGCAGGCGGCGCACGACTTCAAATGCTCCTCTACGCCGCTGCGCTCTTCCGCGCTGGCGCGGCCATCCAGATAACTGATCAACGAATTCGACACCTTTTCGCAATTCATGATTGCTTCCCCTCCCCTGCAGGCTGCGCCGCCGGCCTCGCGACCAGCAATGCCAACTGCACCCGCAAGGTTTCATAGGCGCGAAAGAGCAGCGACTTGAGCGCGCTCTCCGAACAGCCTAGAATTCTTCCAATTTGTCCGTAATCCATCTCTTCATACTTGTGCAAAATCACGGCCACACGCTGTTTTTCCGGCAAAGCCAGAATCGCGCCGCGAATCATTTCGTTGCGCTCGCGCTCGATGAGGCGGTCATCCGCCCGGGTTTCCTGAGCAGCGATTTCGATCACCGGCTCATCTTCGTCTCGCGGCGCATCGATAGAGATTTGCATTTGACGGTACCGGCCGTCGCGAATGGCGTTCAGCGCCAGGTTCGTGGCGATGCGGAAAAGCCACGTGGTGAACTTCGCGCTCGGAGAATACTCCTTGCGCGCGCGGTACACACGGAGGAAAACTTCCTGCGCGAGGTCTTCCGCCGCGGCCTGATCCTTCACCATTCTGTAGAGGAAATTGACCAGCGGCGTCCGATACTTCTTCAGCAGCAGCTCGAAGGACAGTTCGTCCCCCGCCTTCACGTCCAGCATAAGTTGGACGTCGGACCTGGCCATAGCCTCCACATTCTATCTAACACTTGCCGGGCCTTAAAGTTGCGTAGCGAAGGGCATGCCGGAAGCGTTAGCTCGGAACATTGGCCCATCGTAACTTATTCATAGAAATTAACTTACGTAGGGATGCTTGCCTACACTTGCAGCGCGTATTCTGCGCAAAGCACCAACGCGACTCCCAAAAACACCAAAAGCGCCCACCTCACACCACGTTCGTGATTCACTTCCGGAATCAAATCCGATGCGGCCACGTAAAGCGTTACCCCGGCGGAGACCGGCAGCGCAATTCTCACCTGTCCACGCCACAGCACCATTAGCGCCGCCCCTGCCAGAGTGGCCCCGCCGAGAATCGCTGAGGCCCAAAACGCGGCTCGCTTGCCCTGCCCGCTCGCCATCATCAATGATGCCACGGTGAATCCCTCCGGCAACTTGTGCAGAAAAATCGCCACGAAGATCAAGATTCCCAATGACGCGGAAACAAGAAGCCCGGACGCGATAGCCACGCCATCGAAAAATGTGTGGATCGCCAGCCCTAACACGGCCGCGTATCCGACGTGCGACGCGGTCATCTCTTCCACATGCGTCTCTTCCCCAAAATGAAAATGCGGCGCCAGGGTATGCTCAAAGAAATGCACCAACAAATATCCAGCCAGCACCAGGAGCATCACTTCGGCCCACTCGTTCTCCGCTCCAATCGAATGCGGGTAGACGGAATATGGCCGCACGTCGGCCAGCCGCAGCGATTCCGGAATCATGTCCCCCAGCGACACGGCGAGCATGAATCCCGCGCCCAGCGCGATGAAATACTTCAGATACTCGCGCGACCACTGTCGATGAACGACGAAAAAACCGCCGATTAGATTCGCGGCCGCCGCCAGCGCTCCGAGGCACAGCGCCGAGAAAACCGCGCTGGACTGCGCTGAGGCCGGCAGTCTAGCCGGAATGACGAAACAGGATAACGTCGCCGTCCTCCACGATGTATTCCTTGCCCTCGAGCCTTACTTTGGCCTTTTCCCGCGCCGCCGCCCAAGTGCCTGCCGCAAGCAAATCCTTCCAGCCCACGACTTCCGCCTTGATGAAATGCTGCTCGATGTCGCTATGAATCGCGCCCGCGGCCCGCGCCGCCGAAGTACCACGCGGAATGGTCCACGCACGGCATTCCGGCTCGCCGCACGTCAAAAAAGAAATCAGTCCCAGCAGTTCGTAGGTCGCGCGCAGAATTCTGTTGCGTCCGGGCTCCTTCAATCCGTATGCGCCCATCAACTCCGCCGCTTCTGCGGGATTCAGATCCGCTAGCTCCGCCTCAACTTTGCCGCAGAACGGCACCACCGCCGTCCGTGCCTTCCCTTCCAGCTTCGACAAATTCAGACGTGCAACTGCGCTCTGCATATCTGACGCGTCTTCATCTCCCAAATTCAACGCAATCAGCATCGGCTTGCGCGACACGAACATGAAACCATTCATCATCTTCTGCTCGTCCGGCTTGAAATCCAATTCACGCAGGGGCTTTTCCGCTTCGAGCGATTGGACGCAGCGCTCCAGAACGCTTTTTTCGGCCTCCGTCTGTGGATCACGTTTCTTCTTCAACTCCTTTTCCACACGCTCCAGCCGCTTTGTGGCCTGCTCCAGGTCGTTGAGCATCAATTCAATTTCTACGCTTTCGATGTCGCGCACGGCGTCGAGCGACCCAGCTGGATGAGGCATCGACGCATCCTCGAACCTCCGCACCACGTGCATCAGCGCGTCCGCTTCGCGCAACGGCACGAGCGAAGCTGAGTCTTTCGCGCGGTCCTTCTGCAAACCGCCGATGTCCACATACTCGACCGTCGCATACGTCAACTTCTTCGGCTTGAACAATTCCGCGAGCTTCAAAAGCCGCTCATCCGGCACGCGCGCAATGCCCACATGCGTCTGCCCCGGCTGCGCCTTTGCTTCCACGTGTGCGCCGGTCAAAATCCGGAACAAAGTTGTCTTGCCGGTCTGCGGCAGCCCGATAATTCCCGTTTGCATGGCCGGACGAGGATAGCATAAGCATTGCGATTGCCCGCCCGCTCACGAATCCTTCCGCGGCCACTTTTTGCAGCGCCTGGAACAGCCTCACGCCAAAAAATTGACCGACACGCGTTCACATTATAGGATTGCGGCACTTGAGGAGGCCGAAGAATGCCACTCGCCCGATTGTTTGCGATCTTAGCGACGCTTTTCCTGATGTGGCCCGGTGCGGCCGCGACGAATTCTGCAGTGCGGCATGCTGCAGCATGGTCGTCCCCGGTGCAAAACGCGCGGCTCTCCCCGGCAGCGCTTGAGGTCGCCCACGTCCGCGACCACTGGGCGCAGTTCCTGAACGCGAAGCAGCTCGGACCCCTTTTGACGCTTTATGCACCTGACGCCGTTTTCCTGCAGCCAACCGGTGAGCGCATCAACGGAGTGCCTTCCATTCGCGCGCTTACGCAAAAGATATGGAGCACATTTACCCCCGACATCACCATGCACGGTATAACCACAAAAGTATCGTGCGATATGGCCTACGACGAAGGCGATTTTCACGAAACGCTGACTTCCATTTCAAACGGTGCGAAACAGCAAACGCAGGGGGAGTACTTGATGGTCTTCAAGCGCGACAATCACGGAAGATGGCTGATCGTTGAGCAGGTTTGGACCGGCCTTGCGCCAAAACGCGACTAGGCTGGATTCGGGGGTTACAACCCGACCCCCTGCACGAGAGCATCGATAAACTTCACGCTGGCAAGTTGTCTGCCTTCCTTGTTTAGAATATTCTGTCTTGCACTGTTATGAGTGAAGTTGTGACATTGCCATTCGATCATCGGCAAGCGATCGCGCACCTTTCGAAGACCGATCCCCGCCTCGCGCGACTGATCGAAAAATCCGTCGAGTTCAAGCTCGACATCGAAGCAGCGCAAAGTCCCTACGAGGCCCTGCTCGAAGCCATCGTGTACCAGAGTATTTCCGGAAAAGCCGCCGCCACAATCTTCGCGCGCATCCAAGCCCTGGGAGCCAACGGCCGGTGCCCGACGCCTGAGGAAATTCTGCGCATGCGCAAATCGGTGCTGCGCAAGGCAGGCCTCTCGTTCGCCAAGATTGCGGCGGCGAAAGACCTGGCGCGGAAAACCATCCACGGAGTCGTGCCGACTCTTGCAGAAGCAGAAAAAATGTCGGACCAGGAACTGGTTGACCGCCTCATCTCCGTCCGCGGCATCGGCGCGTGGACTGTCGAGATGTTTCTGATTTTCCGCCTGGGACGCCCCGACGTTCTTCCCATTCACGACTATGGCGTGCAAAAGGGTTTTGCGCTCACCTACGCGAAGAAACAGATCCCTAAGCCGCGCGAGTTGGCGCAATTCGGCGAGCGCTGGCGGCCCTATCGCACGGTGGCTTCCTGGTATATGTGGAGAGCCGTCCAGTTGGCCGGAAAAGACGCGCGCAAAATCAAGAAAGCGCCGGCGAAGAACCGGCGCAAGCGTGCCGTCTAGGTGCGGACCTGCGACATTTTTTGCTCCGCATACGCCAGATAGTCCGCATACGGGCCTTTGAAGTCCTCAATATGCCCGCTGCCTTCGAAATGCCAAATCCGCGTCGCCACTTCGTCGATCACATCGTAGTCGTGCGTCACAATCAGGGCTGTGCCGTCGTAGCGCTGCAGCGCGATATTCAGCGCGTTGATTGACTCCAGGTCCAAGTGGTTTGTCGGTTCGTCCAGCACCAGAAAATTCGGTTTCTGCAGCATCAGCCGGCAGAGTATCAGCCGTGCCGATTCGCCTCCCGAGAGCGTTTGCGTCATCTTGAGTGCGTCGTCTCCACTGAAAAGCATCTGGCCAAGCAGGCCGCGCAGTTCCGTCTGCGTCGCCGCCGGATTGAACTGGTGCAGCCATTCGATGACGTTCATGCCCTTGACGATCGAGTCGCTGTGGTCCTGCGCGAAATAACCGGCGGTTACCTCGTGGCCCCAGGTCACCTTGCCATAATCGATCTCGAAATGCCGCTCCGAATCCTCGATAAACCCGGGCGCGCTGCGAAGCAGGGACTTCAATAGGGTGGTCTTGCCCACGCCGTTGCGGCCTACCAGCGCGATGCGCTCGCCGCGCGTCAGGCTTGCGCCGAAATTCTGGATCACCCTTCGCTCGCCATAGGTCTTCCGGACCGCCTTGAACTCGAGGGGATGCCGCCCCGACGGCTTTTTCGTATCGAAACGAATGTAGGGTCGTTGAATATTCGATTTCTCTAACTCCGACGCCTGGATGCGCTCGACCTCCTTCTTCCGCGACATCACCTGGGAAGACCGCGTGCCTGCTGAAAACCGCGCGATGAATTCGTTCAACTGCGCGATTTTCTTGTCACGCTGTGCGTTTTCCGCCTCGATGCGCGAGCGGATCTGCGTCTTCGCCAGCACCATGTCGTCATATGCGCCCGTGTACATAATGATTGTTTGGTAGTCGATGTCAGCGGTGTGCGTGCACACGCTGTTGAGGAAGTGCCGGTCGTGTGAGATGACGATCACCACGCCGTCGTAGTTGCACAGATAATCCTGCAGCCAATGTACCGAATCGAGGTCCAAATGGTTGGTCGGCTCATCGAGCAACAGGGCGCGCGGATTACCAAAGAGCGCCTGCGCCAAAAGCACGCGGACTTTCTGCCCGCCTTGCAGCTCGCCCATCCTGCGTTCGTGCAGGCCTGCATCCACGTCGAGGCCGTCGAGAAGGATCGCGGCGTCGGCCTCCGCCGTGTAGCCTCCTTCTTCGCCGATGATTCCCTCCAGCTCGCCCAGCCGCATGCCGTCTTCGTGCGTCATTTCCTCGTGGGGTTTCGCGTAGAGCGCGTCGCGTTCTTCCAGGGCCTTCCACAGCGCCGCGTTGCCCATGATTACCGTGTCGATCACACGAAATTCGTCGAACGCGAACTGGTCCTGGCGCAGCACGCCGAGTTTCTTTGGCCGCGACACGGAGCCCCCCGTCGGCTCAATTTCGCCAGTCACAATTCTCATGAAGGTTGACTTCCCCGCGCCATTCGGGCCGGTCACCGCGTACCGCCGTCCTGCGCTGAACGTGCAGCTGACTTCATCAAAGAGAATTCTTTCACCGAAGCGCATCGAAATATTATTCACAAATATCATCGCAGTGAATTGTACCGTGTTCTCACAAACGGCGCATTCTGCGTCCTCAGAGGGATATCAGCGGAGGGCTTCACAAATCGCGCGACTCTCGATGCGGGTCTAGACAATTCTGTGAGTGGGAGTCTGCGGAGCCGTCATGGATGTTGTGGTGGTAGATGCCACGGCCGAGGCAACTGGGTTCTGAACTCTCTGCCACACCGTCAGGAAAAGGGCGACTATGCCCGCGATCAGCACACACCCTTCCAGCCGCACGGAAAGAACGTGGAGATGGTCGAACTGCTGTCGCAGCGGACTGTTCGCCGCGGTATTCATGTACGAACCCATTTGCGTCCGCAGGTTTTGCATCGTTGGGACGATCCACAGCTGCGAAAAGAGTGTCGCCAAGAACATCAATTCGACAAGAACCGATGCGGGCTGCACGAAACCCCGCCACGAGCGCGCGGCGATCAGAGCAACCAGTATATAGACCACAGCGGCCGCGGTCCCGAGCAGATGGAGCTGCACAATCAGCACCGCGACCACATTTCCCGCTTGGTCCTGGCTGCTCAGAGTCGTGAAAAGCGCTCCGGCCACAAAGCCGAAGAAAATCAAGCTGCCCACCCACGTGCCTAGGGTGAACACCTTCAGAAAACGCCACACGGTTATCATACGGATTTCCGGTAAAATGGCCTTTCGGCTTCGCGCGTCGTGGTCACTAGGCGAATTTCACCCTCGGAATCTTTCGGGGCCGAGATGGTGGGCGATCAAGGACTTGAACCTTGGACCTCTCCCGTGTGAGGGGAACGCTCTAACCAACTGAGCTAATCGCCCGCGGGGACATTATCGCATAGAAAGACAGGCGAATTCCAAACCATGGTGACCGCAACCAATTCTCAAATCGCTCTGCTGCAGCAAACCATTGCGCGCGTCATCAAGGGCAAGGAAGAGATAATCCAGCTGGCGCTCGTCACTCTGCTGGCGAAAGGGCACTTGCTGATCGAAGACGTTCCGGGTGTCGGCAAGACCACACTGGCGCAAACCCTGGCCCGCGCTTTCCGTTGCTCGTTCCAACGGGTGCAGTTCACCTCAGACATGCTGCCAAGCGACGTCATCGGCATCAGCGTGTTCAACCCCTCACGCGAGGAATTTGACTTCAAGCCCGGCCCGCTCTTTGCCAATATCGTGCTCGCTGACGAAATCAATCGCACCACGCCGAAAACGCAATCGGCTCTGCTCGAGGCCATGAACGAATCCCAAGTCACCGTGGACAACCACACGCATTCGCTGCCACAGCCATTCCTGGTCATCGCGACGCAGAACCCCATCGAACATCACGGCACCTATCCTCTGCCCGAATCGCAGCTCGATCGCTTCCTGATGCGCATTCGCATGGGCTACCCCGCGCGCGAAAGTGAAAAACAGATTCTGCGCAACAACGGCTCCGCGGCCCTCGAGGAAGTGCCGCCGGTGATGGACGCCGCCGAGGTCACCGCCATGCAGGAGGCCGTCACGCGCGTCCGCGTCGACGACAGCCTTCTCGATTACGTGCTGGAAATCGTCGAACGCACCCGCCAATCGGAGCAGTTAAGCCTGGGCATCAGTCCACGAGGCACGGTCATGCTGCAGCGGGGCGCGCAGGCCCGCGCCTTCCTGGAAGGGCGCGACTACTGCCTGCCCGACGATTTCAAGCACCTCATGCTGCCGGTCTTCGCGCATCGCATCGTGGTCAGCTCTCGTTACACTTCCACGCGCAAAAAATCCGAGCAGGCCGAGGCGATTCTCTCCGACATCATCGATACCACTCGCGTTCCTCTTTGATCGTTGCATGGCGGCATTCACGAAAATCGCAAATCTGTGGCGTGATCGCGACCGCCTTGGCTGGCGGCATTTCGCCGCAGCGCTCGCCACGCTCACTTTGGCGCTCCTGCTGGCGCTCTATTCCGCGGCTATGGCGGAAGGCGGCCGCACCGTTTTCGCCGCACTTTCCGCATTCCTGGCCCTCGCGCTCGCCTCCTGGGTCGCCGTGGCCATCGTCCCGAAGATGGCTCGCCGCACCAGCCTGCGCTGGCTTCTCTATCAAGTTGACTATCGTCTGACGCGCGAGGGCCTCATCTACCTCGTCGCCGTGTTTGTCGTTGCGCTCGCTTCCGTAAATACCGGCAACAATCTGCTCTTCATGATTCTCGCTTGCCTGTTGGCGGGCATTCTCATCTCCGGAGTGCTGTCCCGCGTGGTGCTCACCGGCCTGGAATTGCAGATCGACCTGCCGGAGCATGTGTTCGCCGAGCAACCTATCCTTGCGGCCGTCGAAGTCCGCAACGAAAAAAATATGATGCCGTCGTTTTCGCTCCGCGTGGTCGGCGCCGGCGAAAGCGGCGACTCGCAAATCCTCACACGCCCCGTTTATTTTCCCTACATTCCGCACGAAAGCTCCGCGCGGCAGAACGTTGAGCTACTTTTTCCGCACCGCGGCGTTTACCGTCAGAACGCCTTCGGCATTCGCACCAAATTTCCGTTCGGCTTTCTGGAGAAAACGCGCCGCGTCGATTCCGAAATGGAACTGGTCGTTTATCCGCGCGTCGAGCCCACTAGTGAGTTCTACGAAATTCTTCCGCTGCTGAGCGGTGAAATCGAGAGCCAGCATCGTGGCCGCGGATACGAACTGCATTCTCTTCGCGACTACATGCCGACCGACAACGTCCGATTTGTGGACTGGAAAGCCTCAGCAAAATCCGGCGCTCTGAAAATTCGCGAATTTGCCCGCGAAGACGAACGCCGCCTGATTCTCGCGCTTGATCCTTCGCTGCCCGCGGCCGCCTCAGATGCCGAAGCCGCGAAGCAAATCGAAAATTTCGAGCACGCCGTTTCGCTCGCTGCCTGCATCGCCTGGCATTTCTTCGAAGCGCGCGCCGTGATGCAATTCGCAACCCCGCGCGTCACCACGCCCATGACTGCCGCGGGCGACATTATTTACGACGTGCTCCGCGAGCTCGCCTATATCGAGCCCGACCGCGAGCGCTCCGGCACAGCCTTCCTCGAATCCCTCGTTCCTCTGCACGAAAGCTTCAAAATCGTCATCACCAGCCAGCCCCACGGCTCCATTCCCACGTCACTATGGTCGTCATCCTATTTCATCTTCCTCGATTCTCTCTGATCACCTATGCTGCCGGCCGAACAGATATCCGAAGCATTCCTTGAACCAACTTTTATCGAACACGATGATTGCGT
>JASHQB010000118.1 GCA_030037775.1 Candidatus Acidiferrales bacterium | reverse complement strand
GCCGTCGATCCTGACCGTGTCGAGCGCGTTGCCGGCGAAACACTTCCGCTGGTCCGCGATTACCTGCGCCGCCGCTTCCCTGCTCTGCGCGACGCGCCGGTCGTCGAATCGCGCGTCTGCCAGTACGAAAACAGCTCCAACGGCGATTTCCTCATCGATCGCCATCCCGATTTCGGCAACGTCTGGCTCGTCGGCGGCGGCTCCGGCCACGGTTTCAAGCACGGCCCCGCGCTGGGTGAACACGTCGCGCGCCTCGTTCTCGACGGTGGCGAAACCGATTCGCGATTTTCGCTCGCCACCAAGCAAACGATCCAGAAACGTGTCGTCCACTAGCGTTCGGCCGCGCCCGTCGCAAAAACAAAACGCGGCGAATTTCTTCGCCGCGCTCTGCCACAATCTTCTTGCTGCGTATGGGCTCGCTACTGCCCGAACGCCTGTTTCACGTGCGGCTTGAACATATAGGTCAGGATCCACGCATAAATCGCCAGCCAGATCAGCTGCCATATGATTAGCCCGATGTGGAATGGCGCGAGATTCCGAAAGAGGTTCAAAATGCCGAAGATCATGCTCAGGGCCAAGAGCACAATCGTCAACAAACGGCCCCAGCCGAGCAATTTCCAGAGTCCGATTCCGTTCACCACGTAAATCACCGCCAAAATCAAAAATGCGACGCCCGCGAACGCGCCCAACGCGGCGAACATCCCGCCCATTCCTCGTCCGCCGGCTGCCGCTGCCATGCCAGCTGCTCCCAGGAAAAACATCGCGCAAGCGCCCAGAGCCGACAATCCAGCACCGATGAAACTGAGTACCGCCAGAATCGTTATACCTGTGGGGCGTTCCATTCGTCACCTCCAAGTAAGTTGGGTTTTGCTTTCCCTTAAGAAACCGGGCGAACCTTGAACGTGAAAGAACCTGGGCACAGGGCCGATATGGCGCGAAAACTACACGGCTACGGTGGCGCCGTCAAGCAAACTGTTGCAAACTTCTCCGCCCTTCGCGCGCAAGAACCGCGCTCAGCGGTTCAGTCCGCGCTCCTGAATCCAGTGGAAGCCGCGGCTCACCAGCAGGAACTTCGACACGTCGAACTGCGCCAGTTCAGCGTGGATTTTGTGGTTATCCATGGTTCCGTCCACCACCAATTCCGTCGGCGTGGCGCGCTGAAAGGCAAAGGTCGCTTTCCAGTTCTTATCGCTCGGATTGGTCAGCACAAAGGTCTTCGCGGCGGTATTGATCTGCAGGTTGTAGCGCTGGGTCATGTCGTCCATGCTGTGCACCGTCCCAGACACCATGATTGTCCCAAACGAGTCAAAAACGATCCGCCGCCAGCGCTGCGTGTCGGTGAGCAGCGGCGGCCGCTCCTGCCCATCGACAGAAAAGCTTTCGACATTCCAAATCCCATACAGCTCCGGCTTCGGCGCCTTCCAGCCGTACTGGCTCACTTCTTGCACGGAGCCGTACACCGTCATGCCGATCAACACAAACCCGAAAACAATCTGCACGGCCACCGCGGTCCGGTTCGCCCACGCGCGCCGGAAAAGCGGCCTCGCTCGCTCCGGCGCCGCCGTACGATTCAGAAAGAACAGATTCGCCAGCCGGTCGGCGTCGCCCGCGAGGACGAAAAGCGAAAACAGGATTAGATTGAACGACAGCAGCTTCACCGGCACGTCATACGTCATGTTCAGCAGGAACACCTGAGTCATATCCGCCAGCGAAATCAAGGCGCCCAACATTGCGGTGCGCGGGAAAATCAGAAACAACCCGCCGAGGGTCTCCGCACTGCCGGCGAAAATCTCGTATGCCTGTGACGCCCCAATCGACGACCACAAAACCCCCATCGGCGAAAAATTCCCGTACGGCTCGAGCAGCTTCTCCAAGCGCGGAAACGGCATTTGCAACGGGAATATCTTGGCGAAGCCGTATCCAAACATCTGGCCCGCCAGCGCAAATCGCATGAAGAGCCGAAACCACTTGTACATCGCCGAATAATTCTCGCGCTTGCGATCCACAATCGACCACACCGCCGCGGCGAGGATGGCCAGAGCCACAATGCAAAAGTTCGCTACCCAGTCGAAGGTGCGGTCGCCGCTCCCGGTTTCCGTTGTGATGATCGTGTAGCCGATGTGAAACACATGTTTCGCTACCCATAGCACCACGGCCTGGCCCGCCCGGGTATTCCCCAGTTCCGGCACGTTGAAAAACGGGATAATCCCGCCGATCATTTGATTGCTCAGGACGTACAGGCTGAAATACGCGAAACTCAGTCGAAACCCTACGCGCTTCGCCACGCTCCAATATGCCGGCGAAACCGCTTCCACGGGCCGCGTATCAGCCGCCGACGCTAGAGCAATTGGATCGCTCGCCATTTCAGCCATGGAAACCTCCTGCACGGGGTGCGGATCTGCGGCATGCAAACCGACACTTCTGTTTCATAATGCATTCCCGCCAGCAAAAGATATGACAATCACTTTTATCGCGTCAAGGGATAGGGCTTCACGAACCCGTGACGACCGCACGGACCGGTTCCTCCCCGACCCGTCTAGACGCCGCGCATCTCGCGCGCCTTCTGCCGTGCTCCGCGCCAGTAGAGCGCCAGTCCCACGAGAACCGTGCCAACGGTCCCACCGATCACTTTCGCCAAGAAGCTGAATTTGCTCGTCGCTTCCCCGGGCGGAATGAACGACAGTGCAATGCCCAGCAGCGTCACGGAAAATCCCAGCCCCCCCGCAATCCACGCGCCCGCCGTGCCACCGGGAATCAAAACCACATGCTCGCTGCTTCGCCGGTCCTTGCGGTACGCCAGCTTGATCGCCGCTGCATACATGTACAGGAACGGCACGAAATAAAGGATCACCGCCGCATCCACCACCACTTGATACGCCGTCGTCGCGGTGGCCTGGATCTGCGCCAGCAGCAGGATGATGCAGGAAAGCACAGCCTGCACGATGATCGAAATATACGGCGTGCGCCAGCGCGGATGAATCTTTCCAAACGCCTTCGGCAAATAGCGGTCGATACCCACGACAAACGGCACCCGTGCGATCCCCGCCACCGTCGAGCCGATGCCGCCGGCATTCCCCACCGTCACCAGCAGAGCGGCAAGAATGCCCACAAAACCGATCTTCAAAATCACCGATCCCGCCGTCAGACCCTGAAACACGCCGCTCAGCGGATCCACTTGCTGCGCCGGTATCAGCACCAACACCGAAATCGTCCCCACGATATAAATGAACGCCACCGCTGCGCCCGCTCCCCACACCGCGCGCGGCAGCGTCTTGCGCGGATCGCGCACCTCTTCGCTCATCGCGGAGACCAGCTCGAACCCCGCGAATGCAAACACCATCTGCGGCCAGAAATTCACCGTCGCCGAGTTCCACACGGGCATCATGTTTTTCAATGTGAAATGTGTCGCTGACCCGTGAATGTGCCAAATCCATGCGCTGACCGCCACCAGGATCAGCAGCGGCGAATATGTCCCCACGCCGCCGGCGTTTTGCAGCCATTTTCCGACGTTTAATCCGATGATGTTCAAAAATACCGCGACAAACAGCAGCACGAACGACCCAACCACCAGGAATTCGCGATTGGAGGCCAGGTCCGCATGGCCCGCCCCTCCGATGTACGCCCCCATCGACGCGCTCGCCAGCAGCAGCCCGGGAAAGTAAAACACCGTATAAATCCAATAGGTCCAGCCCGCCACGAATCCATGGAAATCCCCGAACGCCTCCTTGGACCACACGTAAAGTCCGCCCTCGTCCGGAAAACGCGTCGACAATTCATTGATGACGAACGCGCTGGGCACAAAAAAAAGCAGCGCTGCCAGTGCCCAGAGGCTGATCGAAGATGTCCCGTTGTGCCCTGCCGCCGCCAGCCAGCGTGGTCCCAGTACGGTTGCTATGTTGAATAGCACGACGTCCCAAAATCCGAGAACACGCCGCAGTTGTTTTTTGGGGTCTGCCGGCGCGGGAGCGCTCATCAGCCTTCGCTCGGAGGCGCGATGTCCAGTGCGGGGATCAATTCGTCTTCGGCGCGGAAATTGCGTATGAACGGATCTTCTGATTTTTCGAATTCGGGCCAGCTGCCAAAGAATGTCACCTCGCCCTGGTGCAGGAAAATCACCGAGTCCGCCAGGCGCCTCGCCAGGTGGGTGTCATGCGTCACCACCACCGATGTCTTGTGAAACTTCTCTTTGAGCTTCAATATGAGTGTCCCGGTGTGCCACGCCATCAGCGGATCCACCATTGTTGTCGGCTCGTCGTAGAGAATCGCTTCCGGATCCTGCGCCAGTGCTCTGGCAATCGCCACCGCGCGTTTCGTGCCGGTGCTCAGTTCCGACGGCAGCTTCTCCGCGAACTGCGGCACTTCCAGCATCTCCAAAAGCTCCGCTACGCGTGCTTCCATCGCATCCACCTTCACGTTTCCCAGCGCCTGCATGGGAAACGCGACATTCTGCTCGACGGTCAGCGAATCGAATAGCGCTCCTGCTTGGAACACCATGGTCACCCGCCGCCGGATCGGCATCAGCTCTTTTTCGCCGAGATCCGTCACGTCTTGGCCCGCTACAATCACCCTCCCGCTATCCGCCTTCAAAAACCCCATAATCAGCTTCAACGAAACCGACTTCCCCACCCCGCTGCGGCCCAGGATCACCGTCGTCTCGCCCTTGTTCATATGGAAGTTGACGTTGCGGAGCACATCCTGCTCGCCAAACGACTTGTTCACCTCGCGAAACTCGATGTACTTCTCGCTCATGCTCCACTTCCCTGCTCACTACAACTAGAATGTCATCTTTGCAGCGTCCTAGCGGCTCGTTGTGCGCCGCAGCAAACGAAACACGAGTATTCCCGCCACGATTAGGATGACGGTATCAATATAGCCGACCGCTGCCCACAAGAAACCTTCCAGCCATTCAAGTCGCGTGTCATCCATCCATTGCCCAAGCCACAGACCCGGCCAGTGCACGAATAGCCATTCATAACCTGCTGCTTTTGTGTACCACTTGGTGTCCGGTGCAAATCCAACATCAATGGGGAACATCGCGAACCAGAAATTTACAGCCTCGAC
Organism: Candidatus Acidiferrales bacterium; assembly: GCA_030037775.1. GTDB lineage: Bacteria > Acidobacteriota > Terriglobia > Acidiferrales > UBA7541 > DAHUXN01. The sequence goes on along the minus strand of JASHQB010000118.1, from coordinate 2,390 downwards.
GGGAATCGCCGTCAGCAATGCGACTTTGATCGGCAATCTTTCCGCCTTCATCAGCGGTTAGCCCTTTTTCCACCGTCACTCCGCGGTGGGGTCAAAGCCCTGCACGCCTGCTCGTAATCCTCCATCGTATTGATATTCTTGAACAGCCGCCCCTGAGCGTCAAAGGCTTTCCACTTCGCCAGTGCGATGGGAGCCAGGGCCAGTTCCGCTAATCCGTCGGTGACTTTTCGCACACCGCGGTCCAGTGCCGCCGCAATCGCAGCGCGCCCGCGCCGCCGGTACATCGCGCACAGTGGTTCGTACCCCCGCTCGTTCACAGGAATCACCACGTCCGCGTACGAAGTCCTTGCGCGCGAGATCAAGAACGCCAGCCACTCCTGCGTCAGGAACGGCAGGTCGCATCCGACGATCAGATTCCATTCGCGCGAGGCCACACGCAGCGCCGTAGAGATTCCTCCGAGCGGCCCCAGGTTTTCCTGGTCGTCCGCAATGGTGCGAAATCCGAACCCGCCGTATTCGCTTGGCGGCCCGATAATAATCGGCGCCTCGCTCGCGGATTCCACCAGCCGCGCCAGGTGAACAATCAGCGGCTTCCCCGCAAACGGAAGCAGCCCCTTTGCGCGGCCCATGCGCGAGCTCTTGCCGCCCGCTAGCACAAATGCGCCAACTCGATCTTTTGTCGCCATGGCGTGAAATGACGCCAACTATATATCTGAATCTAAAAGAAATAGATAGGCCAAAGAAAACATCCCGTTGGCGCGCTGCTCTCCCGATTGCCCTTGACATGCCCGCGAATCTTGATATATTAGCACTCGTCGCCGAGGAGTGCTAAACACAGCCCTTGCTCTTCTCTGGCGATAATCCCAACGTTCTCAGCCCGCTTCGGCGGGCCAACCGGAGGTTAAGAAAAATGGCAGTGAACATTACTCCGCTGCACGACCGTGTGATTGTGAAGCGGATTGAAGAGAAGGAAAGCGTCCGGGGCGGCATCATCATCCCCGACACGGCCAAGGAAAAGCCCCAGGAAGGCGAAATTGTTGCCGTCGGCAGCGGCAAGCGCGAGAAGGGCGAACTCATCCCTCTCGACGTGAAAGTTGGCGATCGCATCCTGTTCGGCAAATATAGCGGCAACGAAATCAAAATCGACGACGAAGAATACCTGATTCTCAAGGAAGACGAGATTCTGGCCAAACTCGGCGGAGCTGCCAAGGCAGCCTCCAGCAGAAAGTAACACCTCGCACAGAGCAATCTGGCGGGCAAAATTCCTGCTTGCACAGCAAGCATTCAAGAAAGTTGAGGAGGATAGGTTCTCATGGCAAAGCAAATTGTTACTGGTGAGAATTCGCGCCAGTCGATTCTCCGTGGCGTCAACACTCTCGCTGACGCCGTGAAGATCACCCTCGGCCCCAAGGGCCGCAACGCGGTGATCGAGAAGAAGTTTGGTTCACCCATCATCACCAAGGACGGCGTCACTGTCGCCAAGGAAATCGAGCTGCCCGATGGGCTCGAAAACATGGGCGCGCAGATGGTCCGCGAAGTTGCGTCCAAGACCTCCGACGTCGCCGGCGACGGCACCACCACGGCCACGGTTCTTGCGCAGGCCATCTTCCGCGAAGGCGTGAAGACGGTCGCCGCTGGAGCCAGCCCGATGGCCCTCAAGCGCGGCATCGAAAAGGCTGTCGAAGTCGCCGTCGAGGAAATCAAGAAACTCCACAAGGACGTTAAGGGCGACATGATCGGCCAGGTCGGCACCATCAGCGCCAATAACGACAAGCAGATCGGCAACATCATCGCCGAGGCCATGAAGAAAGTCGGCAAGGATGGCGTGATCACCGTCGAGGAATCCCGCACGATGGAAACCACGCTCGAGGTTGTGGAAGGCATGCAGTTCGACCGCGGCTACCTTTCCCCCTACTTCGTCACCGATCCGGAACGCATGGAATGCGTGCTCGAAGACGCCCGCATTCTCATCCACGAAAAGAAAATCAGCTCCATGAAGGATCTGCTTCCCCTTCTCGAGCAATTCGCCAAGATGGGCAAGCCGCTCTTGATCGTTGCGGAAGACGTCGAAGGCGAAGCCCTTGCCACTTTGGTCGTCAATAAGCTCCGCGGCACGCTCCAGTGCGCTGCCGTCAAGGCTCCGGGCTTCGGCGACCGCCGCAAGGCCATGCTCGAAGACATCGCCACGCTCACCGGCGGGCGCGCCATCACCGAAGACCTGGGCATCAAGCTCGAAAACGTGAAAGTCGAGGACCTCGGCCGCGCCAAGAAAATCACCATCGACAAGGACAACACCACCATCGTCGAGGGTGCCGGCAAGCCCAGCGAAATCGAAGGCCGCGTCAAGCAGATCCGCACCCAGATCGACAACACCACCTCCGACTACGACA
>JASHQB010000117.1 GCA_030037775.1 Candidatus Acidiferrales bacterium | reverse complement strand
GCGTGCGCTGGCGCGGCAACTGGGCCGCAGAACGTTGCGTGCCTCTCTGCGCGCCTGATTGTCCTCCGCCCGTTCCGCTGTTAGACTCTCCCGAAAGGGAAGAGCCTCATGCCCACTATAACCACGCGCCGGCCACCGTCGACGCCCATACAAACGCAATGCCAAAAACCCAAAGGCTGGCTCGGCCGCTACACCCTGTGGCGCATGAACATGAGCCACTCCAAGCTCACCGACTGGGGCTTGTCGCACGTCTCCATCGCGCCGGATTTCACCATCCTCGACGTCGGCTGCGGCGGGGGCCGCACCGTCAGTAAACTGGCCGCGCTCGCCACGCAGGGAAAGGTTTACGGCGTCGATTTTTCTGACGCCAGCGTTGCCGCCAGCACGAAAACCAATGCGCGCTGGATCGCCGCCGGCCGCGTCGAAATCCGCGAAGCCTCCGTCTCGCAGCTGCCCTTCGCCGACGCCACTTTCGACCTCGTCACCGCTGTCGAAACGCACTTCTGGTGGCCCAACTTGCCCGCCGACATGCGCGAAGTCTTCCGCGTCACTAGGCCCGGCGGCACTGTCATCCTGATCGCCGAGGTGTACAAGGGCGCGAGCTCCATGGCGTCAAAGCTCTTCGAAAAGCATGGCGCGCGACTCGGCGTCACCCTCCTTAGCGCCGACGAGCACCGCGAACTCCTCTCGAGCACCGGCTTCTCCAACGTTCAAATCATCGAAGAGCGCGCCAAAGGTTGGATCTCCGCCCTCGGCAAAAAAACCGATCGCCCACTGACGTAGGAGCCCCGCCTTTCCTTTTTGGAGTGCGGCGGTCCGCTCCGCGGATTCCGGTGCGCATTTCCACCGGAACTCGATGCCGCTTTGCTCTTTGCGGCTATTGCGATGCCGTCGTACAGGCGGGCTCCAGCCCGCGTCCTGCTGCCTTGTAGCGCAGAGCTTCGCGGCCGTTGCGAAGTTCTGCGGCTTTTGCCTTTGCTCTTCGGTGTCATTCTGAGCGAAGCGCTTTTTGCGGAGCGAAGAATCTCGCCTCGGCGCAATCGCACATGCGAAGTTTCTCGCGCCCATCAAAGACGAATACCGCCGTCCGACAACCATCCCTCGAAACTGTTGAGCCAGGCGAGGCTACCGAGGTGCTCCGTGCCGGCCCCCAGTGCAAGCACAGAAGGAATTCCTCCGCCCGTAAAGGACGAATACGGCTGGCGACTACCATCCCATAAAAACCGTCGACTCAGGGGAGGAGGCTGCCGAAGCCTTCCGTGCCGACCCCCCAGTACAGGCGACTGCACCTGCGCCGCCGGCGCAAAGTGATCGAATCCTCGACGCGAGGCCGCCAATCTCGCTGACGTGCTCACCCCATCCAACACGCAAATTCATCACCGTATCTTGGGCGACCAGCGGCTACGTCGCCCGGCCACGTCGTCGGAGATCCCGCCACCGACAACAGCCCGTTGAACTCGACGTGCTCGATCACTGGCGCAAGAGGGAATTACCAGCCATGACGGAGTTTCAGTGTCGTTAGCCCTGCATCTTAATTGCCCAAATAACCCTTGACGCGAATTGCCCTCTGGGCGTACCTTGCAACCGCCCCTTTCTTCACCTAATGTGTATTATGTAGCTATGGGAAGGGCGGTGCTGTTGGCTCTAGCCGAGGGTCAACAAGGGCCGCTCCTATCCCGTTTGACGCGCGGGCGCCGCATGACCAGGCTAACTTTGGGTTTGGGGGGACGAAGCGCGGGCCTGACTTGCTTGTCTCCGGAATCGCGCCAGAATGCGACGAGGTTGGGCACGCGGTGATCAGGCATCGGCGGCTTGCGCGTGCCGAAGTATTTGGGCCTCTCCGGAAAGATCGCCCCCTTTGACGGAGTATCTGTCCCCACCCACTCGAACGGACGGAAAGCCCTCGGTCCGTTTGTTCACGAAGGAAATTTCCAGATACTCGCGATACCACGCGACGAGGTTATGTGGTGAAGTAGTTGACCGAATCCGCCGAAGAGGTGCCCATCTCGGCGCTTCTGCGACGCCGCCGACAGCGCGGAAAAGCGCTGGCGTGTTGCGCGGCAATGTCCTAGAGCGCGACGATGATGTCCATGACCGGCTCCGAACAAGCCACAAGGCCGAATTGAGGAGGCATCCGGCTTTGAGGGCTCGTCGAGCTGCTAACAACGGCCCCTGAAGAATGGAGAGACGGGCCTCGGACGAGTCAGTGCGCGATGGGTAAGAAACAGTGTGCTTCGAAGGCTGCGGGACAACTCCCGGGACTCCACGAGGAGAACGCGGAAGTGACGCGCGGGCGTTTTCCATCAAACAGGCCGTGAGATGAACTGCGACGAGGACCTTCTCAATCGCGCCGCGGACTCAAGCCTCTGAACTCACGCCGTTTTCGGCGAAGGCTAAAGCTGCGCCCTGACGACAGAAAACATTAGGTGGATTCAGGAAGCGCACGAGCCGTGCGAATGGCTGGGTGCGTGGGAACGTCTATGGTTTGGTGTCTAGACGGGAAAGATCGAAGCGGATGATGTCTTCGAGAGACTGACGGTCGGCAGCAAGGAAGAGGCGGCCGTTGATGAAGAAGGTGGGCGTGCTTTCCACACCGAGCGATTTTCCCTCCGTAATGTCGGCTTCGACGGCGGCTTTGGCATCAGGAGCGGTCATGCAGGAATGAAGGGCGTCGGCGGAGGCGCCAACGCTGACCGCGGTGGCGGTGATTTGGTCCCAGGCATTGTCCGCAGTGATGGCGTCCTGATTCGCAAAAACCGTGTCCTGGAATTTGATGAATGCGTCGGAAGAGACTGATTTGTAGACGCAGCGGCCAGCGAGGGCGGCGGTCATGGCCCAAGGGTGAAGTTGCTCGAGAGGGAAATTCTTGTAGACGAAGCGGACCTGTGGGAATTCGGCCTCGACGGCCTTCACAATCGGATACATCTCCTGACAATGAGGACATTCAAAGTCGCTGAACTCAACGACGGCGAGTTTAGCGTCGGCGGGACCAACGGAAGGCGAGTCGCCGAGCTTCATTTTGGCGCGGTTCTCGGCGAAGGGGTCCTTGGACATGTCGCGAATCTCGCCGCGGAGCATGAAGCGGCCATCCTTGGTGACGTAGACAGTTCCGGTTTCGACGTGACCTGGTTGCGTGACCGAAGCGGGTACAGTGACCGAAACGGGTATTTGAAGAAGCTCGGGAATGGGAGACTGGGTGACCGGGCCGAGTTTGACTGTGTAGCCGGGCCCCCAGCCAAAGAGGAAACGGAGATAGGCCTCGACCTTTGCGGCAAGCGCGGGATTTTCGGGCGAGGCCGCGGAGCTGGTCTGCGCAGCGGTTTCGGTTTGCGCGGCGGCGGATAGGGCGAGAGTTAGGATGACGAACGCGAGAAAAGCTGGGCGTTTGAATATCATTGCGAACCTCATAGGAGCAAAATTGCGATGCCGACAGGGAATTTGCTTGCGGGGCACTTCCCTGCCCGGCTCGTAGATTGCAAGTGAAGAAACAGCATACCTTGCGGAACGAAAATCGAAAAGCGAAACTCGAAAAACGGAAAGGCAAGACATCGCGCGGGTGAGGCGCGCGAAAGGAAAGAGTCCGCGAAGACAGCCGCCCGTGACGAAAGCCCACGCTGAGACGGCGAGCGGGCGGCACCCGCAACACTCGCAGTGGTAATCAACGAATACCGGCGATGTTATGATGGCTAAAGATGAAACGGCTGCTGATAGCAATCCTTGTGGGAGCTTTTCTGGTGCACGCCCCGAGAGGAGCCGCCCAACAGGGATTTACTGGACGTTATTATCCTGAAAAACGCGTCTACCTCGTCGGCGAGCCAATCATTGTCGATTTCGAAGTAACCAACCACACCCAAAGGGTTGGGCAAATTGCCGAGTCAAGCTGTGAAGACATAGGTCCAGGTCCATTTGAGGTGCGTGGCGCGGTTCGCAGAAAGAAGCCTGAGGCATTTAGTTGTGGCCCGTATGTTACCGCCGTCGATTGCCTGATAGGCGTCAGGGAAATCCGGCCCGGGAGCAAATACGTCAAGCGATTATTCTTGAATGGGCCTTTTGTGCTGGATTCTCCTGGAACTTACCAAGTCCATGCCAAGAGCGACGAGAACATTACGCGCCCCGGCTCGGAGGAAGTGCTTGCGGCCCTGCACGTCGAATCGGAGTTTGAGTTGACGCTGCGAGCGCCGAAAGAAGGCGAGCTGGAGGCTGCCTACAAGCCCTTCTTTGATGACCTGCAGGGCCCGGATTATTCGATTCGGTATTTCGGGGCCTCGGCGATATCGCAGAATCCGCCTGCTTTTGCGGAAGCGGCCATCTCCGCACTTCCTATTGATCCGATCACAGGGACTGTAAGAGCGGAAGGCCTAGGACGATTGGGAACGCCCACGGCGCGTGCAGAACTGATCGCGATGGCTTTGACTGCTCGTGAAGAATTTCGGCAACCGGCAATTCAGGCGCTCGGCGAACTCGGAAACCCTGAGGACTGCCAGTCAATGCTGGACATCGGAAATCACAACAAGGATTACACGCAG
>JASHQB010000116.1 GCA_030037775.1 Candidatus Acidiferrales bacterium | reverse complement strand
TTACTGAGGTTAGTCCGCCGATTGCCTTTAGCACCGCATCTTCCGGCTCGCTGACGGTAACGGTGAATGGCTTTGGATTCTCCTCCGGTGCGCAGGTTCGCCTTGACGGAACCGTTCTGTCCACTACCGTCAGTTCGAATGGCCGGCAAGCGATTGCCACTGTGCCAGGAAGCATGCTGACAACGGCGCGCCGGTTTTCTTTGGATGTCTTGAATTCCAGCGGCGCGAGTTCGAACGTGGAGCGCTTCTTTGTGGTCGGAACCGTACCCATCGGAGTGAATCCGATTGGCGTGGCTATCGATTCTTATTTGAATGAAGCCTTGGTCACGGTGCAGGGCCCGACCTCCGGCACTGCCAGTACGTGCAATGGCCCCGGCTCAGTTTCAATCGTAAACCTGGCAACCGCCGTGGTGAGCAATACACTGACGACGGGGACGTGCCCAGAGGGCGTGGCCGTTCTGCCGCGGCTAGGTCTGGGAGTTGTCTCCAACAATGCGAGCCAGAATGCCACAGTGGTGGACTACGTGAACAACCTTGTGGATTCTACGGTCAGCACGGGACAAAGCCCAGCGGGCGTCACCATTCAACCGGATACAGCGTTGACGTTGGTTGCCAATAGCAACCTCAATTCCAATTCGATCTCTGCCTTTACGGTCAGCTCCACTTCGGCCACTATCACGACGGCTTCCGTTACGGTCGATCAAGTACCTTTTGGGGTTGCGGTCGATCCTATCGACAACGTGGGCATCGTGTCCTCCAGTGGTCAGAATATCGTGGACGGGTTGACCCTCACAGCTACGACCGCAACTCTCTCTGGCCGAGTGAGCGGTTTTGAAAACCCACTCGATACGACGTTCGATCCCATCACCGACACATTTCTCGTTGCCGATAGCCTGAACAATGAGATAGGAATCGTGGATGCCAAAACGCTGGTGCTTAATACGTTCCGTGTGGGCATCGATCCGACGGCCATTGCCTATAATTTCCAGAGCGGCACGGGAGTGACGGTCAATCAGGCCACCAACACGCTTTCGATATTCAATTTCGTTGCCACCAATCCTCCGGATTCGCAGCTGATGATCAACACCGCGCAAGTGGAAATGATCCTTCCGTTCGGCGGCTCCGCGGAGTTCTCCGTGGCCGTCAATCCAATTACGAACATTGCGACCGTGGTGGACCAGGCGAACGGCCGTCTGTTGCTGATTCCCTTGCCCTGAGTAAGAAGCGGCGCATCGTCGAAAACAGGCGCGGCCAACTGCGGGGGCCTTTCCTGCATCGCTATCAGTAGGAGTGGCATCTTCGGACAGGCTGATTGCGATTGACCATCCTGCCAAGAGGTCGCTATAATCGTGGGTTTGTAATTCCCCTAGCTTCACACTAAGGAGCTCGCATGAAGGTTCGATATTCACTCGTTACGGCATTTGCCGTACTTCTGACCGTTCCGGCTGCCTGGGCACAAGCCGGCGGTTCCGCTGACGCGCCCTCGCAGAAGGTCGCGGTGATCAATTTGCAGGATGCCATTGCCAGCACGGCGGAAGGCAAGCAGGTGGCGCAGCAACTTCAAGGGCAATTTGCTCCACGCATGACCGAGTTGCAAAACATTCAACGGCAGCTCCAGGACATCCAGCAACGCCTTCAGGCAGGCGCCAACACGCTGAGCGACGAGGAGAAAGTGCGCCTCCAACGCCAGGGCAGCGAATTGCAGCGCCGGGGTCAGCGCGAGGAACAGGATCTGCAGGATGACCGGAATGACGCGTCTCAGGATGCCATCAACCATATTGGACAGAGGATGATGCCCATCCTCAACAAGTACGCCAAACAAAACGGCTACGCCGTTGTCATTGACGATTCGGCGCAGAACACCCCGGTCGTCTACGTTGCCGACCAAGTTGACATCACCCAGCAACTCGTCAAGCTCTACGATGACGCCTACCCGGTCAAGGCAGCTACTCCTCCGGCTGCCAGCCATCCGGGGACCCAGAAGCCGTCGCAGAAACCGTAAAATCACGCGCGTTTGAGCCTGCTTCGCCCGCTTGGCGAAACAGGCCCAGCGCGGGCCTTGACGCGGTTCCGGGTTCTTCCCGCCAATTCAGCGCTGGCTTGCGTTTCGCGGTACCAGCGTCTATACTGGGTTCGTTCGAAGTGGACGAAAGTTCAAGTGGGCGCGAGCCCACTTTTTTGTTGGCGGCAAAAGTGTCCGCCTCACGCTTCTTGGGAATTGCCCGGGATGCTGGCGCGAAATGGGTTTTGGTGTCGATGGATCTGGCGAAGATTCGCGAAGCGGCAGAGCGAGTGGCAGGCTCGGTCGGCGTGGAAATTGTGGACGTCGAATGGAAGGTCGGCAAGCAGCGATTGCTCCGGGTCTATATCGACCGTCCGCCGTCGCCCGGGCAGCGCATCGGCTCGGGCGTGAGCCATAGCGATTGCGAGGCAGTGAGCGAGCAGTTGAGCGTGATCCTCGACGTCGAGGATTTGGTTCCGGGAGGCGGATACGTTCTGGAAGTCAGTTCACCTGGCCTGGACCGGAAGCTTTTGAAGCTTTCGGATTACGACAAATTCTCCGGGCGCTTGGCGCGGGTTTGGCTGAATGAGCCGGTAGGGAATGCGAAGTACTTTGAGGGCCGTCTGGCCGGATCCGCGGGCGGAGTGGTTCAGCTTTCGGTGCGGGACCGGATGATTTCGTTTCCTTACGAAAACATTCGCAAGGCGAATTTGGTTGTCGAGTTTTGACGGAGAATCGGGGAAATGGCAAGTTTGTTGTACCAGACAATCGAGCAGATCAGCCGGGAGAAGCACATCGAGCCCGAGATCATCGTTGCGGCCATCGAGGAAGCGATGGTGGTAGCGGCGCGTAAATTCTATAAGACCGATGAGGATCTGCGTTCAAAATTCAATCAGGACACCGGCCAAGTGGAGTTGTATTCCGTCCGCACGGTGGTAGAGGACGTTGCGGATCCGGTGCGCGAAATTACGCTGGCGGAGGCGCGCAAGCAGCAACCGGGCATCGAAGTGGGCGGCGAAATCGTTCAGAGTCGCCCGACAGATGTTCTGGGCCGCATTCAGGCGCAAACGGCCAAGCAGGTGATTCTCCAAAAGGTGCGCGAAGCCGAACGCGACACGATCTACAACGAATTTCACACACGCGTCGGCGAACTGGTCAACTGCATTGTGAAACGTCTTGATGGCCCGGATGTGATCGTGGACCTCGGGCGCACCGAAGCCCGATTGCCCAAGCGCGAACAATCCCGCCTGGAGACTTACAACGTTGGCGATCGCCTGCGTGTGGCGATTCGCGCGGTGGAGCGGGCGGCGAAGGGTCCGCAAGTCATCGTTTCCCGCGCGGATTCCGTGCTCGTGCAACGGTTGTTTGAAATGGAAGTGCCGGAAATCTACGACGGCACGGTGCAGATTCGCGCCGTGGCGCGGGAGGCCGGGGAGCGCACAAAAATCGCCGTGGAGAGCCGCGATAAGGACGTCGATCCCGTGGGCGCTTGCGTGGGCATGAAGGGCATGCGCGTGCAATCGATCATACGTGAGCTGCGAGGCGAAAAGATCGATATCATTCCCTACAACGAAGACATTCTGATGTTTGCGCAGAAGGCATTGAGCCCGGCGAAGGTCACGCGCGTTCAGGTGGTGGACGTCGAGGAGAAACGCCTGGAAGTGATTGTGGAAGACACGCAGCTTTCTCTGGCTATTGGCAAGAAGGGCCAGAACGTCCGGCTGGCCAGCAAGCTGATCGGTTGGAACATCGACATCAAGAGCGAAGAGGAAAAGCGCCGCGACATCGAAGCGCAAATGGCCGAATTGACGGTCGCGTCGACTTCTCTGGCGGAACTTTCCGGCGTGGGGCCGAAGACGGTCGAAAAACTGGAGGCCCACGGCATCACGTCCATCGAAAAGCTCGCCGATATGACGCCGGAGCAACTGCTGGAAATTCCGGGCATCGGCGAAAAGATGGTCGAAAAGATCCGTGTTTCGGTGGAGCAGTATTTCCAGTCGCTGGAGTCACAACAGGCGGGCGAGAGTGAACCCGCGGTGGCTGAGGACGGCACCGCCGAGGAAGGGCAGTTTGCCACCGAAGCGGGAACGGTCGGCGAAGCCGCGCCGTCCGAGGAAGTCACCGAAGCGGAGACAGAAGCGGGGCCGCTGCCCGATGACGAAGGAACCGCGAGTGGCGCACAAGGCAAATCATCTGCCGGACAAAGCGCGACATCTGCGGAGGATTCTCACACCGAACCAGGGACGACTTCGAACGCGGAGGCCGTAATCGAAGGGTCAGAAGACACGAACGAGCCAGACGCCCACACGGAGGGCAAAATTTAACGGATGTCGGACGCCGGTCAAATCCGAATTAACGAGCTCGCGAGGGAACTCGAGATCAAGGCGAAGGTGCTGATCGAATACCTGCCCGAGATCGGGATTTCCGAGAAGAAAACTCATTCGAGTTCGCTCGAGCACGATCAGGCGGAAAAGGTTCGCCAGCATTTCCGGGCGCAGGCGGACGCTGAAGCGGCGGCCGAAGCGGAAAAGCAGGCCAAGATCGTCGCGGCGAAAGCTAAGCCTACGGCCAAGCCGGTCGTGGTTCCCGCGGCACCGGCGCCGACGGCGGTGAAACCAGCCGCTCCAACGGGTACCCCGATCGCTAAACCGCCGGTTCGCCCGGCGGCAGCTCCGTTGCCGGGCGGGGCGCCGCCCGCAACAAGGCCCGTTTCACCCGCTACTGCGGCGCCAGCGGCGGGAGCAACTCATGCGCCAGCCCCACCGCGCGTCGCAGCGCCTGCGCCAAGCGTGCCGGCAGGGCCAATAGGGCAGAAACCGGTCACGCTTCCGCCGCAAAAAACACCGATTGTCAGCCGTCCAGCTGCAGCCGGACGGCCCGCAGGAGCGCCTGCGGCTGGCCAGCGACCCGGCGGCCTAGTAAGGCCCCCAGCGCCAGCTGGAAGCCGGCCTGCACCGCGGACGGGCGCGCCGTTGGCTTCGCGTCCGGGGATAAGCCCGGGAGTCCGACCGGGCGGCGGGGTGCCAATGCGTCCGCCGCAGCGCCCGGGAGGCCGGCCCGGACAGCCGATGGGTGGACGGCCTGCGGCCCCTGCACAGAAGGCAGAACCGGGCAAACCGCTCTACGTACGCAAGACGCCGCCGCGAGCGAAGCCGACGATCGAAAAGCGCTTCGCAGAAGGCGAGCGCAAGCTGCATCCCGTCCGCGCACGGACGGGAGCGCCTGGAGCGCACGGCGCGGCCCACGCCGAGCCGGCTGCGCCGGTCGTTCGCGAGCCTCGCAACGTGACCATCACGGAAGGCATCACGGTGCGCGAGCTTTCGGAGAAGCTGGACGTTCGCGCCAAGGAACTGCTGAAGACGCTCCTCGATCGCGGCATTTTCGCGAGCATCAATCAGGCTCTTGACGTTCAGACGGCATCCAGCCTCGCCGAGGCATTCAACGGAATTGTCCAGGTGGTTTCCTTCGAGGAGCAAATGGCGGAGGAGGTCAGCGCGACCGAGGAGAAGTCCGACAAGACCGCTTCGCGCGCTCCGGTGGTGACCGTAATGGGGCACGTCGACCACGGAAAGACGAGTTTGCTCGACGCCATTCGCTCCACGGAAGTTGCTGCCGGCGAATCGGGCGGCATCACGCAGCATATCGGTGCGAGCCAGGTGCATGTGGACGGGCGGCGAATCGTTTTTATTGACACGCCGGGCCATGAAGCGTTTACGCGCATGCGGGCGCGCGGCGCGAAAGTTACGGATATCGTGGTCCTCGTAGTCGGCGCCGACGACGGTGTGATGCCTCAGACGGAAGAAGCCATTGATCATGCGCGCGCGGCCAAGGTTCCGATTGTTGTGGCAGTTAACAAAGTGGATTTGCCCGATGCGCAGCCAGAGCGCGTCAAGCGCCAACTCGCCGACCGCGGCCTGATGCCGGAGGAGTGGGGCGGCGACACCGTGATGGTGGAAGTTTCGGCGAAGACGAAAAAGAACATCGAACGCCTGCTGGAGATGATCCTTCTGGTCGGCGATCTGCGCGATCTGCGGGCGAACCCAGCGACCTCGGCCAGCGGCACCGTTCTCGAATCGCGTGTGGACAAAGGCCGCGGCCCCGTCGCCACGGTTCTGGTGCAAAACGGCACTCTCAGCGTCGGCGATGTTTTCATCTGCGGTGCGGTGTACGGCAAGGTCCGCGCCCTTTTCGATGACAAGGGGCAAAGCGTCAAGAGCGCCGGGCCTTCTTCGCCTGTCGAAGTGCTGGGCTTGCAAGGCGTGCCGGATGCGGGTGATCAGTTCCAGGTTGCGGACGAAGCCAAAGCGCGGCACATCGTCGAATACCGGCAGTCCAAACTGCGCGAAGCTTCGCTCGCCAAGTCCGCCACTTCGCGGCTTACGCTCGATCAGTTGCACGAACAACTCAAGAGCGGTGAAGTCAAAGACCTGCCCATAGTCATCAAGGCGGACGTGCAGGGCTCGGTGGAGGTCTTGAGCGAAATGTTGCCCAAGCTTTCCAACGACCAGGTCAAACTGAAGATCATTCACGCGAGCGTCGGCGCCGTTTCCGAGACGGACGTGCTGCTTGCCTCTGCCTCGAACGCCATCATCATCGGCTTTAACGTGCGCCCGGAACGGAAAGCGTCCGACCTGGCGCAGCAAGAAAACGTCGAAATCCGCCTGCACACGATCATCTATGAGGTCGTCGACGAAATTAAGAAAGCCATGGTCGGCTTGCTCACGCCGGTCCTGAAGGAGCAGTATCTCGGCCGCGCCGAGGTTCGCGACACGTTCCGCATTAAGGGTGTGGGAATGATCGCCGGCTCGTACATTCAGGACGGCATATTCAAACGCGACGCGGAGGTCCGCGTGCTGCGCGACAACGTGGTGATTTATACCGGCCGAGTGAGTTCGCTGCGCCGTTTCAAAGACGACGTGACGGAAGTGCGCACCGGTTTCGAGTGCGGCATCGGAATTTCGAATTTCGGCGACGTCAAGGTTGGCGACATTCTGGAGTGTTTTGCGATGGAGCGGGTTGCGCCCGCCGGAGCAACCGCCTAGAATCTGCAATACTGCTCCGCTTGAAGTCCGGGAGTGCAGGAATGCCAATCGGGTTGATCACGCTGGAAATTCACATCCCCGATGCGCGCTCTCTGAAGGATAAACGCCAGGTGCTGCGCAGCTTGAAGGACCGCCTGCGCGGCCATTTCAACGTTGCCGTTGCGGAACTGGACCATCAAGACGTTTGGCAGCGTTCGGTGGTTGGAGTGGTGGGGATCTCCGGCGAAGACGGGCATCTTGCGGAAACCATGGCCGCGGTGCTGGAAGCGTCTGAGCAAGTGCTCGGGCGCGATTTAATTTCGCACGAAATCGAATACCTTTGAGCGGTCCTGATTCGAGCAGGGTGGCAAGCCATGAACGTCACTGGCCATCGTCCAGAACGCATCGCCGAAGAAATTCGCAATGAAGTGAGCCTTATGCTCGCCGGCGAGCTGAAGGATCCGCGCCTGGCGAACGCGATCAACGTGACCGAGGTTCGGGTGACACCGGACTTGAAGCACGTGCGCGTGTACGTCGAAATCCTCGGGTCGGAGGATGATCGTCAGGCCACGCTCGATGGATTAACCGCGGCCTCGGGTTTCATCCGCCATGAACTGGTGGAGCGGCTGCGCTTGCGCCGCGCGCCGGAAGTTTTTTTTGTTCCCGATCGCTCGGAAGAGTACGGACAACGAATCGAAGACCTGCTGAAGCAGACCAAGCACTCGGAGGGATCATAGTTATCTGAATGGCCGCGCCCCCGCTGGCTGGCACCGCGCCATTCGTTTCCGCATGCCCCGCACGATTCAACCACCGTCCATTGATGGCGCGCTCGTTGTCGACAAGCCGGCGGGCAAAACTTCCCACGACGTGGTGGAAGCGGTGCGCCGCTTGGCCGGCTTCCGCCAAATCGGACACCTCGGCACTCTGGACCCTCTGGCCACGGGCGTGCTGGTTCTCCTGCTTGGCCGGGCCACCCGCCTCGCGCGTTTCTATTCCGGCCGTCGCAAAAGGTACGACTGCGCGGTTCGGTTTGGTTTTGCCACGGATACCTATGATTCTGATGGCGAAGCGCAAGGCCCCGACCTCGCGCCGTCCCTTGATCGCACCGCGATCGAAGGTTTCGCGGCTGGTTTCGTCGGACGCTTCGAACAGACGCCACCGGCGTTTTCAGCAAAAAAAATTCATGGGCACTCGGCGCACGAATTGGCGCGCAAGAAAAAGCCGGTTGAACTGAAGCCTGTGGAAGTGGATGTCCACGAATTTCGGCTCACGGCCATCGAGGGGCCAGTTGCGCGCTTCACGATTGAATGCGGCGCCGGAACGTATATTCGCTCGCTGGCACATGAGCTAGGCAAGCTCGAAGGTTCCGGGGCGCATCTTTGTGAAATCACCCGCACGGCCGTCGGCGAGTTCACGCTGGACCAAGCCGTCGGCGTCAGCGAATTGGCGGAAGCGGCTCGCTCGGGGCGACTTGCAGAGCGCGCGATTCCTCTGGAGGGCTTGCTTTCGGAGATGCCCCGGATCACGGTGCTGCCGGTGATTGAACGGCGAATTCTCCACGGGGCCAAATTTAATGTCTCGATCGCCCAGATCCATTGCGGCCGCGCAACCGCAGCGCCGGGTGCGCCCGCGGCTTTGGATTCCAATGAACAACCGCGTGCGTGGCTGCGCGTTTTCAACGCTCACGAACGCCTTATTGCCATCGCCGAAGGGGTGGTCCCGCGCACCTACCAGCCGCTTGTCGTGCTGGAAGCGACGCCGTAATCAGGGCACTGGTCGGAAACCTGGGAAGGCGCCCCCTCCCGTCGCAGGCAACCTCCCCGCGTAGATTGGCTTTCTCATTCCCGGACTCCACTGCACCACGCGCGGCGTCAATAGGATCAGCAATTCCGTACTGCTGTTCTGTGTGTTGGAAGAGCTTGCCGCTAGCGACAAGGGTCCCAATAATTCTGCTCCGGGAGTACCGTTGATGGCGTGCATCTCCGTTGATTCAATGATTCCAGCGAGCGCGGTTGTTTGCCCTGCCTTGGAGCTGACCGTTTGGTCCACAGTCTCATTGCTGATGACTGGGATTCCATTGAGCGTGGCCGACGTCAGGCTTCGCAGCTCAAAATGTAAATCGAGGGTGATGTTCCCGCCCGATTGGATATAAGGCGTCGCTTTGATCTTCAATCCAACGTCTTCATATTCAGCGGAGGGATAAGGAGTCGATGCAACCGAGCCGGCTCCGTTTGGACTGTACGTTGCATCATTCTGAATGATGGTCAACTCGTTTGCTGCCGAGTCGGCGACTGCCAAGTCCGGCGGACTCGTGGAACCCAGGAAGGCGCCGGAAGCAAGTCCGATGGGCCCGCTTCCCGCCGGCAAAATGAGCGGCGTTGCGAATGTCCCGTTTCCATTTCCGATGAGAATGGAGACGGTGTCTGCGTCCTCGTCCGTTACTGCTAGGTCCGGGAACCCGTCAGCATTGAAATCAGCCTCGGTAATGGAAACCGGTTTGTTTCCCGATGCCGACACATTGTTGAGGACGAATGTGCTTCCCAGTGCGAACGTGCCGTCACCGTTGCCCAAATAAACCAAGAGAGTGTCGTCGCCCTGATTCACGATCGCCAGGTCAGTGTTCGTGCTGTTGTCCAGATCAAATTGCGCCGCAGCAAGCGCCACGGGAGAGTGTCCCGTGGCAAGCGTCGCTGAATTGCTGAAGGTGCCATTGCCGTTGCCCAAGAAGACCGAGACCGTGTTCGCTGTTTGGTTCGTTACTGCCAGATCGACATTGCCGTCGCTGGTGAAAGACGCGGTCGTGATCGCAGAGGGCTCTGCCCCGGTGGCAAATTTAGTTTGCGCCTGGAATGTTCCGTCGCCATTGCCCAGCAAAATCGAAACGGTGTTCTCCCCTTGGTTTACCACCGCCAAATCGTTGTATCCGGTGCTGGTGAATGGTCCAGCCGCGATTGCCACGGGAGTTTTCCCGGTGGCAAAGGTTCCTTTCAGCGTGAATGTCCCGTCGCCATTTCCCAAGAAAACCGAAACTGTGTTGTCGGTTTGATTCAGCACCGCCAAGTCAGGAATGCCGTCACCGTTGAAGTCCGCGGTCACAAGCGCAACGGGCCCGCTTCCGGTGGTCAAAGTTCCAGCGCTGCTGAAGGTTCCATTCCCGTTGCCCAGAAAAATGGATACGCTATTACTGGCCTGATTGGCCACCGCCAAGTCAGTGTTTTCATTCGTAGTGAAATCCGCAGAAATGACGGCGACAGGCTGCTGTCCCGTCGCAATGGTCGACTCGGGAAAGAGGCTCGACGAAGACCCGGCAATGAACTCCGGCGTGGTCAGGCCTGAGGAATACTGCGCGAGGTCGACCGGGACGCGTTCGCCTACGAAAAACGTGGACGGCTTGCCATCCTGCGCGCGGAGCAATACCCGTTGGCCGGTCCGCACGGTGTTCAACGTCTCGGAGAACGCGGCCGCGGCCCCGGGAAGAGTCGCTAGAAATCTCGAATTGCCGCCGCCGAAGGCGACCAAGGGCGGTATCGAAGACAGGCTGCTTCCCGACCCGAATAGCTGCTGGATCACGGAAACCAGTCCCGCCGCTCCTTCTTGCGCCTCTTGAATCTCCTGAGCGCTCAACGTGAAGACCTGCGCGGTCTGCGGTGGCGTAATACCGAGCTCGGTGGCCGCAGTGCGGTCAACTTCCAGCAGTTCCATCTCGAGTACCACTTCACCGTGCGGTTGTTCCAATTGGTCCAGCAATTGCGCCGCAACGGAAACCGCCTGCGGGGAAGCTCGCATCGTTATGGTCCGGGTTGCCAGATTCAGTTCCGCGTGCGTGATTCCTGCCATCTCGCGCACCAAGCGGAGTTCTTGAGTCATTTCGTCGTTCGTTTCTGCGTTCGGCAATTGCACAGTGCGGACAACCGAGAGGTCATAGGCCCGCCTCTTCTCCAGCGTGTCCGCTGCTACAAAGAACAATCCCGATGTTAATGGCCGCCAGAAGGTTACGGTCATGTCTCCCAGCACGCTCATCGCCGTCTCAAAATCCACATTTTCGATCTTCAGGCGAACCGGCCTGGATTGCAGCTGCGCGTCAAACGAAGCTTCCACGCCGAATTTCCGGGCCACTTCCTCATATGCGCTTGCCGTATCGCCGCGAAAATCAAAACTTTGCGTGCCTGCCAGCGGCTTCAAACGCACTACGCCCGCCGGTTCCAGCATCAATTTTCGCAGCATTTCGCTCGACGCAGGGGCCAGCTGCGCCAGCCGCTCGCGTACCATTTCGTCGCCCGGATCGAGCAGAAGCGCGGCATGCAGCTCATTCCGCGCTTCGGTCAGGTTGTCCATCAACGCGTCCTGTTCGGCGCGGTCAACCTCTTCGCCCACGATTTTGCCGCGCGCGATTTCGCGCCGCAGCAAGTATTCGCGGCTTGTCGAATCCTGCCGTACAGCTTCCGAATAAGCCGCGAAGGCCATCGGCCAGTTTCCCTTCTTTTCTGCGTCCAACCCGCGCTTGTACGCGGATTTTGCCTCTTTCGCGTCCAGCGGCTTATCGGCGGCGCTGTTCGCAATAGCCGCCTGCTGGCCCGCCGGAGCGGGCTTCGGCGGCGTCTGCGTCTGTGCGGCAGCAGCGAGCGCCGTGCAAAGAAAAAGCGCGATGAGTGTGTTCGATCGCAAGAAGACCAGCCCTTTGGCTATCTTACACAGATTGGAAGGAAGCACATGAAGTTGCCTGGGTCTGTGCCGCGAAAGCCAAGTCTCGGGCCGGTTTTTATTGCGGCAGAAGCCTGCATACGCGATGCTTTTTGTCCACGCGGGGCAGGGTATTTCGCTTGCTTCCGGGGCAACCTCGCGGTACACTCGAATTTCCAGTTGATACTGGGTTTCAACTGAAGAAGTTCACGAGTCCATGCTTTCTGCTCTCTTAATTGCTCTCCGCGAAGGCGTCGAAGCTGCCCTAGTCGTCGGCATCGTCCTAGTGTATCTCAATCGCACCGGTCGCCGCGCCTTGGCTCGTTACGTTTGGGCAGGTATGGCCGCCGCGGTAGCTCTCAGCTTCGCCGCGGCCATTCTGCTGCAACGCTGGCAGATCAGCGAAGACGGCTTCGAGGGGGTGCTCATGCTCGCGGCCGCGGTTCTCGTGGTTTCCATGATCATTTGGATGAACCGCGTGGCCCGCCGTTTGCGCAAGGATATCGAGCAGCGCATCGAGCGCTATGCGCAACAGAGCGAGCGGTTGGCTGGCTGGGGGATAGGGTTTTTCGTTTTTCTGATGGTCGTTCGCGAAGGCGCCGAGCTGATCCTCATTTTGCGCGCCGTGGAGCTTTCCATCGCGGGCCTGCAAGTCTGGATTGGGACCGGCGTCGGCATCGTGCTCGCCGTGGCTGTTGGAGTTTTTTTCTTCCAGGGAACTCTAAAAGTGCCTCTTGGCCGCTTCTTTGCGGCAACCAGTACGATACTGGTTGTTATCGCCCTGCAGCTGGCGCTCACCGGCTTTCACGAAATGAGTGAGGCTCTCTGGTTGCCCTCCAGCGCCCGCGAAATGGCCATCGTCGGCCCAATCGTGCGAAACGAATACTTCTTTTTTGTGGTCATCTTGGCCGTGACGGTCATCGTTGTTCTTCGCGAGTGGTTTGCGCTTCGCGCTGCTGCGGTGAACTCCGTCGAGAATCCCGCGGAAAAGCGTCTTCGCCAGCATGAACATCGCCGTCGCAGTATCTGGACCGCGGCGACGGCTTTTCTCTGCCTGGTGGTGATCCTGTCGCTGACTGCTGAATTTGTTTATACGCGGGCGTCGGCCGCTCCGCCCGAAGCGGAAAAACTGGTTGCCGTGGGAAACCTAATACGCGTTCCGGTGGCGGAGATGAACGGCGTCGATCTGCATTTCTACTCCGTTGACGTACGAGGATCGGCGATTCGCTTTCTGGTCATTCGCAAGCCCAACGGGCAGTACGCTACGGCGCTTGATGCTTGCCAGATTTGCGGCGCCATCGGTTTTCGACAGGAGGGTTCGACGCTGATTTGCCGCAATTGTGGCGCGCCGATTAACGCTGCGGAGGTGGGCATGCCCGGCGGATGCAATCCCATCGCATTCCCCTCACATGTCGACGGCGCGAACATCGTCATTGACGTTTCCGCGATGTCCACCGCCGTTTCGCAGATTCAAAAATAGGGATGAGCGCACCGCGAAAATAAGATGTTTATCCGTCTCCTGAAGGAATCATTTATACGCAATCCGCGCCGCAAGTTGCTGACTGGCATTGCTCTGGTTTTGGGCATGGCCGTCGCTACGGCGACATTCACCGTCGCCATCGACGTTGGCGACCAGCTTGCCCGCGAGTTCCGCAGCTTTGGCGCGAATTTGCTGGTAACTCCGCAGGATGACACTTTGCCAGTCGAAATCGGCGGCGTGGATTACCGCCCGGTCACGCAGGGCGCTTATCTTTCGGTCTCGCTATTGCCAAAGCTCAAACTGATTTTCTGGCGCCACAACATCCTCGGCTTCACGCCGTTCTTCGACGTTCCCGTCGATGTCGCTCTTTCCGCTGGTAATGCTTCCAGCAAGACTTTTTCTGTGCCGCTCATCGGTACCTGGTACAAGCACGCCGTCGCCGTGGAAGACGGCTCGATTTTCGTCACTGGCGCCAGCTCGACGCATCCGTGGTGGAAAATCCGGGGTCAGTGGTTCACGGAGGATGCTCCGCAGTGTGTGGTCGGAACTTCGCTAGCGGAGAAATACGAAATCGGCGTCGGCGACGTCCTACAACTCTCCACGCAGAAATCTAGCGCTACAACTCTAACCGTCACGGGCATCGTCTCCACTAGCGACTCGCAAGACGATGCGATTCTGTGTCCCTTGCAAGTTGCGCAGGGTCTTGCCGGTAAGCCCGGCCAATTCCGCAGTCTTTTCGTCAGCGCGCTCACTAAACCGGAAGACAACTTCTCTCGCCGTGATCCCAACGCGATGACTCCCACGGAATTCGACCGTTGGTATTGCACTCCGTACATCAGCTCCATCAGCCACCAGATTCAGCAAGTTTTTCCCGGCACGCAGGTGCGGCCCATCCGCCGCGTAGCGGACACGGAGGGTCGTGTTCTTTCGCAAGTCAGCTTGTTGCTTTGGACCGTCACCATTGCTGCGCTCATCGCTGCCGCGCTTGCCGTCGCTGCCACCTCCGCCACCACCGCCATGGAGCGCCGCTCGGAAGTTGGCTTGATGAAGGCTCTCGGAGCCACGAATTTTCTCGTGAGCAGCTTGTTC
>JASHQB010000115.1 GCA_030037775.1 Candidatus Acidiferrales bacterium | reverse complement strand
CATCAAAAACGGAACGAAGAGAATCGTTCAAGGAAGCCGGTCCCGACGATCCAACGCGGTAGTCTGCACTGCCGCTGACGCGAAATTTGCCTGCAATGATTGGTCGGACCATTTCGCACTATCGCATCCTGGAGCAACTCGGCGCCGGTGGCATGGGCGTGGTATACAAGGCCTACGATAGCCGGCTTGAGCGTGCGCTAGCCCTGAAACTCCTCCCTGAAGAACTGGCGCAACAACCACAGGCGCTCGAGCGATTCCGACGCGAGGCGCGTGCAGCGTCCGCTCTAAACCATCCGGGCATTTGTACAATCTATGACATTGGCGAGCAGGATGGCCGGGCGTTCATTGCCATGGAGTTCATCGACGGCGAAACTCTTCGCAGTCACATCCATGGGAGGGCGCTTCCTCTCGAAGAAATACTGGAGCTTGGGATCCAGATAGCAGAAGCCCTGGATGCGGCGCATGCCGAAGGAATCATTCACCGCGACATTAAACCTGCGAATGTCTTCGTGACCAAGCGCGGACAAGCGAAAGTCCTCGATTTTGGGCTCGCGAAGCTCATTCCCAAAGGCATTTCGACGGAGGCGGAGTCCCGCGGCGAATCAGCGGATTCCGGTTCAATCATCGGAGTCATAAGTGGCACACCCTCCTACATGTCACCCGAGCAAGTACGCGGAGACGATCTGGACCCGCGCACGGACATCTTCTCGCTCGGTCTCTTGCTATATGAAATGGCAACAGGGTGCCAGGCGTTTGGCGGAGGCACGGGCGGCATGATTATCGAGGCTGTTCTGACGCGGCAGCCTGTTTCGGTACGAAGCATCAATCTCGATATCCCGCCGAGGCTGGAGAGCATCATCGACACGGCCCTCCACAAGGATAGGAGCCAGCGTTACCAGCATGCAGCCGACATGCTTGCTGACCTGCAACGACTGAAACGAGATACGGATTCGGGCCGGAGAGATCAGGAGGGAGGCGCGGAATCAGTCCTCGCATCAACCAGCAGTCATTTGTCCTCGGGCGGCAAAGGGAGCTCTCGGGCGCCGACAGCACAGACAAGGGCGATCCGCCCAGGTCGAGTCTCAAGGATCATTGGCTCACTTGCGGTTTTACCCTTCGAGAACGTTAGCCGCGATCCTGAAAACGAGTACCTCAGTGACGGGATCGCCGGGAGCCTTATCAATATCCTGGCGACGGTGCCAAGACTGCGCGTGATGGCGCAGAGCACAGTATTTCGGTACAAGGGACGAGAGATTGACGCGCAAGCGGTCGGTCGCGAGCTCAATGTGCGCGCCGTGCTAACCGGAAGAATGATGCAAAGCGGCGGCTCTTTGCGTATTGGGACCGAGTTAGTCGATGTAGTAACAGGCGCTCAATTATGGGGCGCACAATTCGATCGCAAGCCCGGCGACATCTTTCTGATCCAGGACGAAATTTCCAACGAGATATCCGGGAAATTGCGGTTACACCTAACGCGGGCAGAAAAAAAGCGACTGGTCAGACGCCACACAGAAGATGCCGAGGCTTATCGGCTCTACCTGCAAGGCCGTCATCATTGGAACAGATGGACCGAGGAAGGGTTCTACAAGGCGATCGGGTACTTTCAGCAGGCGGTGGAGAAGGACCCGAGCTACGCTCTCGCCTATGCCGGCCTGGCTGAATCCTACGTCCTCTTGGGATGGAACAGTTATCTGCCGCCGAAGGACGCGTTCCCGAAAGGTAAAGCAGCCGCTCGGACCGCCCTGCAGTTTGATGCGGACCTGGGTGAAGCCCACACGCCTCTGGCAGCCGTGCTGTGGCTTCATGATTGGCAGTGGCAAGAGGCTCACGCAGAATTCAAACGCAGCCTTGAACTAAGTCCCGCCTATCCAACTGCCAATCATTGGCATGCGGAGTACATGATGACCATGGGCCGCCAGTTAGAAGCTATCGCCAAGATGAAAAGCAGCCAGGAGCTGGATCCGCTGTCCCTCATTATCAGCGTCGCTATCGGATGGGCCTCCTACATGGCTCGTCGATACGACGAAGCCATCGAACAACTCCTACGAACCGTCGAATTGGATCCGAACTACCCCGTCACACACTGGATTCTCGGCCTTCTCTACCGTAAGACCGGCCGCTACGAATTGGCCATCACCGCGGGCGAGAAGGGAGTGAACCTTTCAGGCGGCAGTCCTTTGATGCGCGCGGCGCTGGCACAAACTTACGGAGAGTCCGGAAGGGCAAAAGAAGCACGGCAGGTACTCGATGATCTGACAGAACTGGCAAAGCACAAATATGTCGCACCTCACTTCTTCGCTGGAATCCATATCGGCTTGATAGAAAACGAGCGTGCCATTGAATACTTGACGAAGTCCTACGAGGAGCACTCCCACTGGCTTATCTATCTTCATATGGATCCCAGCATGGACGCTTTGCGGAGCAACCCCCGTTTCCAAGACCTGCTGACACGTGTCGGTCTTCCCGCACTGGCGGCGGACACGCGACTGGAGCCATGAACACCAAGAGCCCGAGCCGAACCACGTAGATAAAGAGTCTGGATAAACTGCTGCCTTTTGGCGTGGGAGCCAGTCGGGCCACACCGTATATCAGGTGGCCCCGATGCAGCGCTCAAGACGACGTGCTGGAGCCAAACGGATCTTCGAGTGACGGGCTGGCCGGAGTCAATAGCTCGGCACCGTCTTCGGTTACGTGCAAGTCATCTTCCAGCCGAATTCCGAATTCTCCCGGGATGTAGACGCCGGGCTCGTCGCTGGTGGTCATGTTCGCTTGCAGCACGGGGTGGAGGGGTGAACCCCACATGTTGTTGTCGACCAGGTACGGCCATTCGTGCATATCCATGCCCAGGCCATGACCGACGCGATGCGTGAAGTACTTGAAGCCTGGGCCGTATCCGGCGTCGACGACGACTTTGCGGGCGGCCGCGTCGACGGCTCCCGTCACAACGCCGGGCCTTGCGGCTTTCAAAGCAGCTTGCTGCGCCTCGTGGACGATATTGAAGACCTTCACCATCTTGTCGGTCGGCTTGCCCAGCACAAATGTCCGAGTGATGTCCGAAGTGAACCCTTCCACCTTGCAGCCATCGTCGAGCATGATGATCGTGCCTTCGCGGATGGTTTGCGGCGTTCTTGATCCGTGGGGCAAAGCCGTGTATTCGCCGATATTCAGGCTCGCCTCTCCCACGAATCCCACTTGGGCGTAGGCAGCGTGGATCAGCGCTTGAACGTCTGCTCCCGTCATCCCCACCTGGAGAGACTTGTAGACCGCTTCGTAGACGCTGAGCGTTGCGTGTGCCGCTAGCCGGATGCACTCGACCTCGTGCTCGGTCTTAATCATGCGGCACCCGGCGGTGACCGGCGTCGCGCTCACGGCCTCGATGGCGTGCGCGCCCGCGTTGGCGAGGCTATTCGAGAAAACGTATTTGACTTCCTCTTCAATTCCCAGGCGGCCCGTGCCGATGCCGTAATCCTTGAGACTTTTAACGAGCAGGGCGAACGGATTCTCGTCTTCCTGCCATACTCGGATGTCAGCCGCTGACCCGAAGGGACTGTTGGCCAGGATCTCTCTCGCGCGTCCCTCCTCGAAAGCAGGACATACGATGAACGGGTTGGCTCTGGCGGGAATCACCACCGCCCAGAGACGCTCGCCCCCACCGATCTGGGCATTGGCGAAGTAAAGCGTCGAGGTGCCTCCACACAGCGCGATGGCGTCGATCTTGTTGGCCGCCATCAGATTCTTGGCCTTCTCGACGCGCGCCATGCGCTCGTCGTTGGTGATCGGGCGCACTTGAGCGGTCATCGATGGCAGCGCCACAATCGCTGGCGGCAGCGGTCCGCGCAGGGCTTCTTGGGGCTCGCGCTCCTGCGCCGAAGCACCCATCAACGATCGGGTAGCGGCGGCTGCCACAACACTTGACGACGACATCCTCAGAAATGAGCGCCTTGACAACATCGCTGCCTCCTCAATTCGGAAATGGCTTCCGCTGGGTCGACGCGGCTTGCCTGACCGAGACGGTCTGTGATCGTACGCGTCTTGTGCCACTGACACAACAGGTCTGAAATATCAGAGGACGTTCGACGCACCCCAGTTCGGCAAGTAAAAGGCAATCACAACAGAGTGCATGCTTCGCTAAAGTCAAGCCGAGGGCCTCTCGACATGAGCGTTGCAGGGTCACCATAGCCGAGGTTGCAAAGAAAATTCGCTTTCACGTGCCCTTCAGGGAAAAACTCCTGTTCGCAGGACTCGCATTTGCCAGCCGCAAAGAACTCCTCGTCGAGTTTTGCGTTATCAAAGCCCGACATCGGCCCGCAGTCCAGCCCCAGAGCCCGCGCCGCAAGTATCATGTAGGCTCCCTGCAAAGTAGAGTTCCGCAGCGCAGCTTCCTGGATCAGCTGAGGGTTCTTTACAAACATATCGCGTATGGCAGGGTAGTGTGGAAACAGCCTCGGCAACTTGTCGTAGAACTTCAAATCATAGGCGACGATGACCGTGACGGGAGCGGCCATCGTTTTCTCTACGTTCCCAGGCGCGAGCGATGAACGGAGGCGCTCCTTTGCAGCGGCGGAACGAATGAATACAAACCTCGCAGGACTGATATTCGCACTCGTGGGCCCCCATTTCAGCGTGTCGTAGAGCTGCCGTAGAAGCTCCTCGGGCACTGCCTTGGGAAGCCATGCGTTGTAGGTACGGGCTTTCCGAAACACCAGATCAAGTGCGTCATCACTCAGTGTCATTTTCTCGATCCTCCTCCACCATAGTACGGTTCCTCGCTATTCATTACTCTGCAGAAGCGCATTCCAATGCTGCGTCTTCGCCCAAGACTCGAAGTTGTGGAAGGCGACATCGGGAAATTCGCGACGGAGCGCGGCGCGATCCACCGTATAGCCGACGCGGTCGAACCATTCGTACATCTTGACATAATCCTCGCCCATGCGCTGGCGGATGACATCGAGCGGGACCTGGAAATAGGTGAACGAGCGGCCGGTCACGCGCGCGAGAATGGCCATGGCGTTATTCCCGGCGAGCTCGTCGCCCGCGAGATCGAAGCGCCTGCCCGTGAAGCGGCCGGCGTCTTCGAGGACGCGAACGGCGACCGCGCCGATGTCCACAACGGCCACTTGCGCGAGCCCTCTTGTCGGCGGGAGCGCCGCCGCGTAGATCCCTTTCACGAGCTGCTCTTTTATGAAATACAAATTCTCCATGAAGGAAACGGGCGCGAGAATCGTAGCGCGGATGCCGATTTTAGCGCTGTGCTTTTCGACCTCGTACTTGCTGTCGAAATGCGGCACGCCCGTTTGCCGGTTGGCGTTGCCGACGGAAGTGAAGACGAGGTGCACGCCTGCCGCCTTGGCCGCGTCGGCGGCGGCAATGCCTTGCCGCGTCTCAGTCTCCGTGCCTCCAAACGGCACGGTCATCGCGAAGAGAGAGGTCGCTCCTTCGAGCGCCTTCCGAATCGCCGCAGTGTCTTCAAGCGACGCCGCAACGACTGCCGCTCCAGCGTTCGCGAGCAGCTTGGCCTGGCCTGAGTTTGGGTCGCGCGTAACGGCGCGGACCTTGTGTCCTCGCTCAAGGAGGGCCCGCGCGACGGCGCCGCCTTGTTTACCTGTGGATCCTGTGACCACAACTGTGAGCTTTTGTGCCATGTTTGGTTCCTTTCTCCTGCGGGTCAGGCCCGCGGCTGCAAGAGCGACTGGAACAAACCGGAAAGCGCCGCTGTCAGCGTTGGGTCGAGCGCTTAACGGCGGAAGCGAAGTCGGGCGGCACGCCCATTTGCTTGAGCATGATGTTGAGCGCCGGGT
Source organism: Candidatus Acidiferrales bacterium (assembly GCA_030037775.1). GTDB lineage: Bacteria > Acidobacteriota > Terriglobia > Acidiferrales > UBA7541 > DAHUXN01. The sequence continues at coordinate 1,658 of JASHQB010000115.1, read as the reverse complement.
AGCAGTCGAATCGCTCAATCTTTCCGTTCCTCATGTAGAAGAAGTCCGCGCACGGAATATTGACCTTTGCTCCGTTTGGTTGGAGCACGCCGGCGGGCGTTTGCATCGGTCCGCGAAAGGTGCCTTGAATAGCCAGCTCGATGGCGACGACGTCGCCCATGGCGTTGACCCTGTAAAGTTCGCGGTGAACGTCGGGAAAGATCGTTCCAAAGGTGATGACGACGTCTTTCAGATGCTCGCCTCGATATGACTCTTCGCCGGTGACGTTGTTAAACACGCCGTCCGCGGTGAAGCTGCCGACCCATCCGGGAATATCCAATACGTTCCCCTCCGCCGTGTGGTACGCGTTTCGGACGATTGCCTCGTTGTCATAGATCATTTGAGAATCCCTCCTTGTGACTGTCGGTTGATTTCCGACTCTTTGTGCGATCTAACTTTGCCGCCTCAGGCCCGCGGCTGCAAGCGCGACTGGAACAACCCGGCAAAGGCCGATTGCACTTCGATGAACATCAGGACCCACAGTAGAGCCACGACGAGGGCCAGCGGAAGCCCGCTTGGGGCCATCAAGGCGTGGAAAGTAAGGATGTTGAAAATCACCGGCGCCAGCATGGCCACCGCCAACGGTACGTAACGGTTGATCAGCAGAAGCGCGCCTGCAACGACCTGAAACGCGAAGATCACCCACAGGTAATGCGAGACGTAAAGGGCGCCCATGAACTGCCCAGCAACGCCCGCGGGCGGGGGAAAGGGAATGAAGTGCAGGAAGCCGTTGAGCCCCATAACCAGAAAGATGGCGCCCGCCAGATAGCGGGCGACTGCGGAAGCGATTCTCATAACCGGGTTCTCCTTTACGATCGGCGCCATTGTATGGCGTCACGATATATTGATGTCAATACAATTGATGATGGTATACTTCTAGGAGATTCAGGTTTTTTATGACCCGAGGCAATCAAGAGACGGATCACGTCTGGCTGGTAATGATGAAGGCGATGCGCGCCCTGACACGGTACGCACGCGCCGGTATTGAAGAGACCGGACTCGGCCTATCGGATTTCGCCGTCCTGGAAGTTCTGCTGCACAAAGGGCCGTTGCCCGTGAATACCATAGGCCCAATGGTCGACCTGACTCCAGGCTCGATCAGTATCGCGGTCGATCGACTGGTCGCAAAGGGCCTGGTCAGCCGAATCGAGAGCGCCGAAGACCGACGCGTTCGGATCGTTGCCCTCGCCTCGCACGGCAAGGATCTCATTGTTTCCGCCTTTCGAAAGCACTCGGGGCAGATGAAGAGAGTATTCTCCGAACTAAGCCCGGAGGAACTTCATGGCCTTGAAGTCGCGCTTAAGAAAGTTGGCGAGCGCGCTGCGGCTCTGACGGAGGAAAGTTGACTTGAAAAGCATCGCTTGCCGGCCGCGAACCAACAGCGAGTTTCGTAGATTCATGCTAGATCGAGTGCCGACTCACTGAGGACGATATGGGAGTCACCTGGGCCGCGGTCCCGCGGGTCATTTCAGTTTCCCGCAAGTCAGCCACTTGTCGAGCTTCTCGGCGTAGGTCCGGCTGGAGCGATGCTGCGATCCGTCGGTCAGCTTAATCAGGTATTCACGGTTGTCGATGGCGGTCAACTCGACGATGCATTCCGTTCGCACGATTCGTGAACG
>JASHQB010000114.1 GCA_030037775.1 Candidatus Acidiferrales bacterium | reverse complement strand
TCGCCATAGCGCCCGTCCGCAGGTCTTCGGCTCGGTTGCACGTACGCGACTCGATAGGGATTCGGCCCCAGCACGCGAAAGAATGTCTCCGGGTGCATCGTGCCCGCGCCGACCTCGACGTCGTACGGTTGCTGGATCACGCAGTTTTGCGCAGACCAGTAGCTTTGCAGTTTGAAAATCAATTCCTGAAAGGACATCGCGACGCGCTTTCCCGCCTTGAATTTTTCCTTTAACTGCGCCTTCCCTTTTGACTGTGGACTCATCCAGCGCTCTCCAGCATTTCGCGCGCGTTTAGTTTACGTTCAATCTGATATTCGACCAAATCCAATAAGTACTTCGTCAGCTCCCGCAAGGCCGACTTCGCGAAGTCCTTGGCGTCCAACTTATCAAGCCTCTCGCCGAGCATTTTTCGGCCGGCGGCAATCGCAGCGACTGAAAGTGTGGCCATGCCTGCTACGCGGCACTTCACACAGAACAGGCCCGGCGTCGCTGGGCTCACGTATCCGACCGATGCCAGCTCCGCGCCGCACCGTCCGCAACGCTCAAACGATCCCAGCCACCCGCCCAGCCGCACCGTCCACAACGCAAAGTACGCGAGCGGCAGCTCGATTTCCCTTCGCTGCTTGATGGTCTGCGCCGCGAGCAGCAACAATCGAAACGCCGGATCCGCAGGCTCACGGTCCGGCAACACCGCTTCCGTGATCTCGGCCAGAAGCGCTAGGGCCACTCCTGCGGAATAATCCCCGAACGCGCTAACAAATGATTCGATCAGTTCGCACTGGTTGATGCGCACCAAGTCGCGCGTTTCGCGCTCGAAGAACCAGATGCGCACATACGACATTCGTTCGAGCGTCGAGCCGAATCGGCTCTTGGTCCGGCGCGCGCCCACGGCCACTCCACGCACACGGCCCATTGTTCGGCTGAGAAAACTCACCAGCCGATCGGCCTCGCCGAGCGGATAGCTCTGTAGAACGATGGCTTCGGATTCGCGAAGTGGCATCGGCGTGTCGGCGCGCCGACTTTTCTGCGCGCTTCAGCACGCTCAAGCCGCGCGCAGCGAGATAAGCTTATTATCACAGCCGTTCGCACCGCGCAATCTGTGCAATACGAATTCTTCCGCCATCCCGCCGTCCGCGCCACTTTTTCTTTTCATTGCCGCGACTCTCCACTAAAGTACAACCCCATGCCGCAGAAGAAAACTCACGCCCCCGTCGTCGACGTCACCGGCGTGGGCATCAACGCCACCGACACGATTATCGATCTTCCGCGCTTCCCGGCATTTAACTCTAAGATCGAGTTTTGTTCCGCAAACGTCTTTCCCGGCGGCCAAGTCGCCAGCGCCCTGGTCGCTTGCCGTCGCTGGGGATTGTCGGCGCGCTACGTCGGCTCCGTGGGCGACGACCCAGCCGCCGTCCTGCAATCCCGGGAACTTCAAAGGCATCACATCGAGGCCCGTCTCATCCGCATTCCAAATTGCTTGAGCCAGCTTTCTTATATTCTCGTGGATGGCCGCTCCGGCGAGCGAACCATCCTGTGGAAACGCGATTCTCGCCTCACTCTGCTTCCGCGCCACCTTCGGCAAAACTGGATCATCCCGTCCAGGGCATTGCTCGTTGACGGGCACGACGCCGTCGCGGCTGCCCATGCTGCTCGCTGGGCGCATGCCGCTAAGATTCCCGTGGTAGCTGACGTCGACAATCTCCACCCGGGAGTTGAAGTGTTACTTCAACACACTGACTATCTTTTCGCCGCCCACGAATTCCCCGCTCGTTTGCTGAAGATTTCAAATTTGCTCTCTAGTCTCCCGGCAATTTCCAAGCGCTTCGGGTGCAGGGTCGCCGGCGTTACTCTCGGACGTCTCGGGGCGCTCGCTTGGGACGGCGCGCGGTTCCACTACTGCCGCGGCTATCGAGTCACTGCCGTCGACACCACCGGTGCTGGGGATGTCTTCCATGCGGGCATTGTGTACGGAATTTCAAAACATTGGAAACTTGATGCGATACTTGAATTCAGTTGCGCTGCGGCTGCCTTGAATTGCACTGCTCGTGGTGCGCGCGGCGGAATTAAATCGCTGCGCGAAATTCATAACTTCATGCAAGGAGCACCTCGCTCCGAACGGGCGTTCTCGCCGGAACAACTGAGGTGCCACGCACGTAGTCAAGGAAGAAGTTCATGATTCCCTTGAAGAACCTTCGTCCGCGCACTCACTCCCCGTCGGTGACGCTCGGGCTGATCATTGCCAACTTCCTGGTCTTTTTCTACCAGCTTTCCCTCTCCCCGCGGGCGCTCCAGACCTTCATCATGACGTATTCCCTCGTGCCCGCTCGCGTACAAATGGCTTTGGCCGGCTCGCACTACACTTTGGCGCAGGCGTTCATTCCTTTCTTCACCTCGATGTTCCTCCATGCCGGCTGGCTGCACATCATCGGCAACATGTGGTTCCTCTGGCTTTTCGGCCCCAACGTCGAAGACCGTTTGGGCCACGCGCCGTACCTTGGATTCTATCTGCTCTGCGGGCTGGGAGCCGGCGCGGCGCAAACGGCATTCAGCCTCGGTTCGAAAATCCCTTCGCTGGGAGCCAGCGGAGCCATTGCCGGCGTGCTCGGCGCGTACGTCGTCTTTTTCCCGTCATCAAAAATCCTGACGCTCGTGACGTTGTTTTTCTGGTGGTTTTTTGCGCGCTTGCCGGCGGTCCTCTTTATAGGATTGTGGTTCTTGGTTCAATTCCTCAGCGGCGTGAGCTCGCTTGGCAGCGCGGCGAAGGGCGGCGTCGCTTGGTGGGCCCATGTGGGAGGTTTCCTGTTGGGGATGTTGCTCGTCTCGGGCATGCGCCGCAAACAGCCTGACGACTCTTACGACTACTCTTAGGCCCCCGCGCCGGCGAGGCCGCTCTTCACGATGCGCTCGGACAGCCAGGCGCCTACCTCGCGCGTGCCCATCTGCCCGCCCAGGTCCGGCGTCGTTTTTCCTTCGCGGACAGCCGCGCACACTGCGTCGCAGATCAGCGCCGCTTCGCGCTCCAGGCCCAAATAATCGAGCATCATCGCACCTGTCAGAGCGGAGCCCATCGGATTCGCCACATTCTTCCCGGCGATATTCGGCGCGGAGCCGTGCACCGGCTCAAAAAGCGAAACCTTGCCGGGATGAATGTTTCCCGACGGCGCCAGTCCCAATCCGCCGGAGAGCTGCGCTCCCAAATCGCTTGCGATGTCCCCGAACATGTTGCAGGTGACGATCACCTCGAACTGGGTCGGGTCGCGCACCATCTCCATCACCAGCGTATCCACATACAGGTGCCGCGTCTCGATTTCCTTATACTCTTCGCGCAATTCCTTCCAAACTCGCTGCCACAACCCATGTGCATAGGTCATGGCGTTCGATTTGTCGCTCATGCACACGCGCTTTAAGCCTTTGCGCCGCGCGTAATCTAGTGCGTAGCGAATAATTCGCTCCACGCCCTTTCGCGTGTTCACGTCCTCCTGCACAGCTACTTCGTCCGGAGTTCCCTGCTTGAAGTTTCCGCCCACTCCAGCGTAGGCCCCTTCGGTGTTTTCTCGAAACACGATGAAATCCACGTCCTGCTCGCCGCGATCCCGCAGCGGCGTCAAGCGTCGGTCGAAAAGCACGCATGGGCGCGCATTCACGTACAGATCCAGCTTGAACCGCAGCCCCAGGAGAATGTCCGCCGCATGCTGGTTCGAGGGCACGCGCGGATCGCCCACGGCCCCGAAAAGAATGGCGTCGAAGTCGCGCTGCAACATCTGCGGCGCTTCCGGCGGGAGCGTTGTGCCATCTTTCAAGAAACGATCCGCGCCCCAATCAAAGTGAGTGAACGCAAGCTTCCGCCCGCTCACCGCGCACGCCGCTTCAAGCACCTTCACACCTTCAGGCGTTACTTCTTTTCCGATTCCGTCGCCGGGGATTACCGCGATACGCTTCGTCTCGGACATTTCTCACCTTAAAGTTTTACTTTACATCATCTCGCTGCTTCCCTCGCGGGAAGTTACGCCCTCGCAGAACAATCGTTCATGCCCCAGCCGTTTCGGCGGGCACCGCTCCCGTGCCCGGCCCGAATTCCGCCAGGTAAACGCCGGCTAGGATCAATACCCCGCCGATGAGCAACGCCTTGGTGAGGCTCTCGCCTAGAAGAAGCACTGCCAGCAGGGCCGCCAGCGGCGGCTCAACGTAGGTGAACACCGCAAGCCGCGAAGCGGGGAGATGCGCAAGCGCCCAGAAAAAGATCAGGTACGCTCCCACAGACGACACGAATACCGTGTACGCCAATCCCAACCAGCCAATCGCGCCCACCGACGCCCAGTGCAGCCGTACTGCTTCTCGCACGCTCATCGGCAGCAAAAAGATTGCACCGGCCAGATTGGCAAATGTATTCATCGAAATCGTGTCGTACTGCCGCGCTACTTTTTTCGCCAGCACCGTGTAAAGCGCAAACCCGAAGGTTCCCCCCAGCGTGATCGAGTCGCCCACCCACGTTCCCGCTCGCCGATGCAACTCTTCTCCGGCCACGAGTATCGCCACGCCCGCAAAGCATATCGCCATACCTATGAGTTTCGCGCGCGTCACCTTCTCCAGATTGTGCGCACGGGCCAGCAGCAACACCAGAATCGGCCCGCTCGCTACAATCAGAGCGGAATGGCCGGCCGTCGTGTAGTCCAGTCCCACGATGAACAGTCCGCGGTTGATGACCACGCCCCAAAAGCCCAGCACCGCGAAGTTCCAAAGGTCTTTTCGGTCGAAACGCGAGCGCCGCGGCCTGGCGAAGTAAATCGGCAGCATCAGGACTCCGGACAGCACGATGCGAAACGACGTCAGCGCGTACGCACTCATGTACCGAAGCGTGATTTTGCCGATAATGAAGTTGAACGACCATCCGATCACCATCAGCAGAATCAGCGTGTAAAGCACCACAGGATGGCGCGGCCGTTCCACCGATTACACCAACACCTCGCTCCGGACCGTCAGTTTTTCAATGCATTTAAGTTTCGGTTGATATCCAATCCCGGGGCCGGTCGGCACTTTGATGGTTCCTTTAGGTGTTACTTCAATTTCCGGCTCGACGATGTCCTCGGCCCAGTAACGCTTGCTGGCCGACACGTCGCCGGGGAGCGTGAAGTTCTCCAGCGTCGAAAGGGCAATGTTCTGCGCCCGCCCGATTCCCGTCTCCAGCATCCCTCCGCACCACATGGGAATCCCGCTCCGCTGGCACAGATCGTGAATCCTCCGCATCACCGTGTGCCCGCCCACGCGTCCCATCTTCATATTGATGATTCGGCACGCTCCCATCTCGATCGCCGCAATGGCGTGCTCATATTCGTGGATGCATTCATCCAGGCATATCGGGGTCTCAATCTGCTTCTGCAGCTTCACGTGACTGTAAATGTCGTCCCAGC
>JASHQB010000113.1 GCA_030037775.1 Candidatus Acidiferrales bacterium | reverse complement strand
GCCGTCAGCACCGCGCCTTCGCCGATGTGCAGGTGCCCCGCGGCCGCCGACTGCCCTGCCATAATGCAGCGATTGCCAATAATGGAGGAACCCGCGAGGCCGACTTGCCCGCACAAGAGCGTATCCTCGCCGACTTTGCACGCATGGCCCACTTGAACAAGGTTGTCAATTTTCGCGCCGCGCCCGATGCGCGTCTCGCCCACAGTCGCGCGGTCAATCGCGCTATTGGCTTGAATCTCCACGTCGTCTTCGATGATCGCCGGTCCCATCTGCTGCATTTTGTGCCAGCTTCCATTTTTCTGGCGCGCAAAGCCGAAGCCGTCGGTGCCGATCACCGCGCCATTCTGCAGAATCACATGATTGCCGATCTGGCAGTTTTCGCGCACTACCGTATGGCTGTGCGCGAAAAAATCATCGCCAATGCGCGCGCCGCGATAAATGCTCACGAAACTATGCAGAACAGCTTTCCGTCCGATGACCACGTCGTCATCGACAAAGCAGAACGGGCCGATGTGTGCGTCGGCTGAAATCTTCGCGGTCTTTGACACCACGGCGGTGGGGTGAATGCCCGGTTCGTAACGAGGCGCCCGGTAGAAAAGTTCGATAGCGTGCGCGAATGACAGATACGGATCGTCGGCGCGCAGCATGGGGAGGGGAATGCCTTCTTCTTTCCGCCCGACAATGATGGCTGACGCGCGCGTCTTCTCGACGTCCCGGCGATACCGGCGGTTCGACAGGAACGTAAGCTGCCCCGGCTGGGCTTCCTCGATTCCCGCGACTCCCGTGATTTCGACTTCCGCGTCGCCGTCCAGGCCGCATTCCAGGCGCGCGGCGATTTCTTTGAGCTTCATGATTCCTCCCAACGCTAGGGTTTCTCTGGCCGCGACGCGATGTACGCGCGGCAGGAAGACGGAGAAAATGTACAACAGATTGGCGATACGGGACGAGGCGACAAGTTCTTCGGGCGGGAATTGGTCATTCTTCGAACAGTTTGGGCTGGGAGGGCGGTCCCGCCGCCGCTGCCTGGCGCCGCGCGATGCCAACCACCCCCAACACTTTTATTTCGGTGAGCGCCGTGCGCGGTATGAAGATCCACAGACTGTTTCCGTGGAGGTCGGGCGGTGTAAGGCGCACACCGGTTTCCAGCATATCCACCAGATTGTTGGGGACAATCCCTTCGATGCAGTCATTATCCCGGAATAAGCAGCGCACCCACAGACCGTCGAGCTTCGGGCGGCTCAGGAACGTCTTGCGCTCAGGTTCACGCCGATCGGTGAATTCCCGGACGAAGTGAATGCTTTTGACTCTCCCCATATCCAAGGTCAAATACTCACCTTCGCGTGTGAGGAGCTCAACCGCTGAGCCTCTGCCGAGGGTACCGGGGTTCAGATACCCTTGGACTTCGCTCTTATCCAGCAGGAGGACTAGCGCCTTTTTGTGCGTCGTGGTTGCGACAGGTTTCCTCACGGCCGGGCGCCTCGTCCTTGGAAAGCAGTTGCTAAAGAATGGCGCATATGTTATTGTCACCATCGAGAGTTGTCAAGTTATTGTTTTATAAAGGGTTAGGAACGGAGTGCCGCCGGAGTGACCGAAGAAGGGCAGAGCCTCAAGTCTGCTGCGGTTGTTCCCCTTAACTTATTCTTCGGCAGCGCTTTAGGCCGTTTTCGCAGTCAGCGAATCGCTCCCTCGGTTACAACTTGCGTGGTAGGCAATCGTTCGATTCGTGCATTACCTATCTCTAATCAATTGAAACAGTTATCGCGGTATTGCTGACTGAGAGTTGCTCTTCATAGGGGCGGGGCGCCGTAGGACCAAAAGAGGGCACAGATGGAAGGCGCTATCAGCGCATTCCTTAATTACTTGCGCGTGGAGAAGGGGCTTTCGCAGAACACAATATTGGCCTATGGCCGCGATCTGCGAAAGTTCCGGGAGTTTACCGAGGGGCGGGGCACGAAGCTGGCTCAGCTCCGCCGCGACGACCTCGTCGATTTCCTGACGTCTCTCTACCACTCCGGATTGGACAGCCGCTCCGTGGCGCGCCACCTGGTTTCCATTCGAAATTTCTTGCGATTCTGCCAAGTGGAAGGGTCCATTGCGGAGGACCCCTCGGCCTACGTGGAGACGCCAAAGTTCCGCATGCGGCTTCCGGCCCATTTGAGCGTTGAGGAAGTGAATCGCCTGCTGGCGCAGCCCGATGTGACCACACCGGTGGGTATGCGCGACCGCGCCATGATCGAGCTGCTTTATTCCGCTGGATTGCGCGTGTCGGAATTGGTGAACCTGCGCTTGAGCGATCTGCAAATGGAGACTGGTTGCGTCCGCTGCATCGGGAAGGGCGACAAGGAACGCTTGGTGCCTATGGGACGAACAGCGATTACCGCGGTGAAGGCTTATCTGAACGGCTCGCGCCAGGAGCTGACCGGTAGAACCGCCTCGCCTTACCTTTTTCTGAATCGATTCGGCATGCGCATCGGCCGTATCGGGTTTTGGAAAAAACTCGCCGAGTACGGCCGCCACGCCGGCCTGCGCTTGAAACTGAAACCGCATATGCTGCGCCACAGTTTTGCCACTCATCTGCTCGAGCGCGGCGCCGATTTGCGCTCCGTTCAGCTCATGCTCGGCCACGCCGATATTTCCACCACGCAAATCTACACACACGTGGTGAAAGACCGGCTGAAGGAAGTGTACAAGCAGCATCATCCGCGGGCTTAAGAATAGAGCCCAGGGAAAAAGCAGGATTACAGAAGGCGCTTTGAGATTTGCGGGAGGCAGAATCATCCATGCCTGACTACATGTATCTGTTGGAAAGCCGGCTTTCGCCCGAACAGCGTGCCGTGCTGCTTCGGGTTCAGGAGCTAGCGCGCGCGCAGGATTCGAACGTGTACCTCACGGGCGGAGCCGTCCGCGATCTGATTTCAGGCATGCCCCTGCGCGATTTGGACTTCACCATCGAAGGCAACCCCGTACGCATGGTGCGGGAACTCGAGAAAGGCGGCGCGCGCGTCGTTCTGGAAGATGAGCGGCTGCGCCACTACGAGCTGATTTTCGCCGGTGAAGTGGACGGCTCGATCGCCGCAGCGCGGGATGAATTCTATGCGCGGCCGGGCGCCAAACCCGAGTTGCGTTGGTCGACGGTCATGGAGGATCTGCGGCGCCGCGATTTTTCCATCAATGCTGTGGCCATTTCTCTCAATCCGGCTTCACGCGGATTGCTGCTCGATCCCACCAACGGTCTCGCCGACCTGGAGCGGCGCGAGGTCCGCGTGCTTTCCATTCACGCCTTCACCAATCAGCCGATTCGCCTCCTGCGCGCGCTGCGATTCTGTGCCCGCATGGGATTCAAGATGGAGCAGCGCACTCAGGAGTGGTTTGACCTGGCCATCGAGCGCGGCTTGCATGAAACCATCGAAAAGAAGGCCGCGGGCAGGGAAGTAATGGACGTGGGCCGGGAAGATGCTGCGGCTGCGATTTTGAAGCTCTGGGAATCCCACAAGCTGCTCGAAATCGTTCATCCGAAATTGCAACGCCGGCGGCCGGATTATGACGGCCTGTCCAAACTGGCCAAGTCCAAGGAAGGATTCATGGCCGCCGGCATCCGCGGGCGCTACAAGATACCCACGGTTTTCTATATTTTCCGCCGCTTGGAGCCGCGAATGGCTGCGGCCCTGAAGAGTTTGGAAATTCCGGCGGCCGAAGCAGCCAGGGTTCTTCACCTTCCGCAGGAAGCAAAAAAACTGTTACAGCTTCTTCGAGGGGGCAAGACGAAGACCGCGCGGCACGCGTATGACGTCATTTCCGCCGCGCCGACGGATATTCTGGTCTTCATGACCGCGGAATTTCGAAATCCGAAGGCCGCGGGCAAAATCAGAAACTATCTCCAAAAGTGGCGGCCGACGCGCCTGAATTTGCCGGCGGCGGAGTTGGAAAGCCTCGGCGTAGCGCACGGGCCCAAGTTCGATAAAATCCTGGAGCAGTTCTTCGATCTTCAGTTGCGGGGCAGAGGCAAGACTCCACCTGAGGTGACCAAGCTTCTCAAGCAGCTTGCCGGCATCAAGGATGAGCCCAAGCCGAAGGAAGAGAAAAAGAAAAAACGCGGCAAAGCCCTCGAGAGCGCCGGCACAAGCCGCGCCGCGAAACGCGAATCGCAGGCCGCCAAAGAGCCTGCACCGGTCGCTACGCCGGCGGCGGACTCCGCCGCACCCAAGACTGTGGCGCATCAGGCCAAAGCCGCTCCGCAGAAGCATGCGCGTCCGCGGCCTGCGCGCAAAGCGTCTGGCAAGGCGTCTGCACCAGGAAAAAAGTCCGCGCGCCGCTGAAATGTACGAGCGATTTATTTTTTTGCGCTCTCGGTTCAGTCGTAGCTAAATCGGCGGCGCCGCATTAAAATAGAAAACGGAATGAGTTCTCCAGAGTTCGTCCACTTACACGTACATACCGATTACTCGCTTCTGGATGGTGCCTGCGAGATTGGCGAACTGACCGCCGAAGCAGCCAGGCAAAAAATGCCGGCGGTGGCGGTCACCGATCACGGCAATCTTTTTGCGGCGGCGAATTTCTTCCATCAAGCGGCAACATGCGGCGTGAAACCCATCATCGGCTGCGAGGTTTACGTTGCGCCGGACAGCCACAAGAACAAAAATGCCGATGCCGAGCGCTCCAATCACTTGGTGCTGCTCTGCGAGAACGATGAGGGGTATCGCAACCTCATCCGTCTGGTGTCCACCGGATTTCTGGACGGCTTTTA
>JASHQB010000112.1 GCA_030037775.1 Candidatus Acidiferrales bacterium | reverse complement strand
GGATCTTTCAGTTTGCGTAAAACTTGACGGAGGTGGCCGCGGAGACGCGGCTTTTTGCTTTTTATGCGCCTTTTGAATTCTAATCGAGTAATCTATGGGAATTAGAATCTGATGCAACTCACACAAAACAAACATCCGAACTCATTTCTAATCGAGTATTTTTGCGCTTTTTTTGCAAAATACCCGATTAGGATTTGGACCCGCTTGTTGCCCGTCATCTGCCTGGCACTGGACGCCCTGACTCGTCTTCGCTTGCTTGTCAGTCGTCACTCGTCGCTTGTCATTGCCCTTCCATGCCGCTGACCTCCAGCTCTCCCGTCACCGCCCTCAAGGGCCTCGGCCCTCATCGCGCCGCCTTGCTCGCTGAACGCGGCATCACCACCGTCGGTCATCTTCTTAATTACCTCCCCTTCCGCTACGAAGACCGCATCCATTTCACTCGCATCGCGGAACTCGTTCCCGGCCAGGTCGCCACCGTTCAGGCGGAAGCCGAAAGCGGCAGCCTGGTGCGTTTCCGAGGCCGCCGCAGCGCCATGTTCCACCTGAACGTGAAGGATCCGAGCGGCAAACTCGCCGTGCGCTTTTTCCACGGCGCTTACCTCGACGGAAAGTTCAAGCCCGGCCAGCCGCTCGTGCTGCATGGAAAAGTCACCGCTGATCCCAATCGCCCTCTGCGCATCGAGATGATCAATCCCGAATACGAATTGCTTCATCCCGGTGACGACGCAACGAATTCCGCGGACGTCGGCCGCATCGTCCCGGTCTACGAAGCCATTGGCGATCTCAGCTCGCGAATGCTGCGCCGGATTCTTTTCCGAGTCATCGAAGATTTTCAAGGCGAAATTCCCGACCCGTTGTCTCCCGAACTCTTGCGGCGCTACGGATTTCCATCGAAACGCGAAGCTCTGTTGCGCGTGCATTTCCCCGAAAAAAGCGTTGACGTCGGGCTGCTCAACGAATTTCGCAGTCCCGCGCAAGTGCGCATGATTTTCGAGGAATTTTTTCTGTATCAGCTCGGTCTTGCGATTCGCCGCCTGCGTGAACAGCAACGCGCCGGAATTCCGATGCAAGTGCGGCAGGACAAAGTCCGCGAAGCGCTGAAACAAATCCTGCCGTTCAAGCCGACCGCAGCGCAAAAGCGTGTGCTCGCGGACATCGCCGCGGATCTCGAGCGCGCCACGCCCATGAGCCGCCTGCTCGAAGGCGACGTGGGCAGCGGAAAAACCATTGTGGCGCTCGAGGCGGCCACCATAGTCATCGAAAACGGCTACCAAGTTGCCCTGATGGCGCCGACGGAAATTCTCGCCGTGCAGCACTACTTATCTGCGCGAAGAATATTTTCTTCCGCCAATTATTTTGTCGAATTGCTCGTCAGCGGCATGAAGTTCCGCGAAAAAGAGGAGGCCCTCACGCGCATTGCCTCCGGACAAGCGAATTTCGTCACTGGGACGCACGCGCTGATCGAAGAAGCGGTGAATTTCGCTAAGCTCGGTCTTGTAATTATCGACGAACAGCATCGCTTCGGCGTGTTGCAGCGCAAGCGCCTGACGGAAAAAGGAAAATCGCCGCACGTGCTGGTGATGACCGCCACGCCCATTCCGCGCACTCTTGCCCTCACCCTCTATGGCGACCTCGATCTGTCGGTCATCGACGAGATGCCGCCGGGCCGCACGCCGATTGAAACGCAATGGCGCGCCGAAGAAAATCTCCCCGGCGTCTGGGAGGCGGTCCGCCGTCAAGTTGCCGCCGGCCGCCAGGCGTACATCATTTACCCCGTGGTGGAAGAATCGAAACAGGAACTGAAGGCCGCCACGGCCGAATACGAGCGGCTCTCGAAAAGCATTTTCCCAAAGCTGAAAGTGGGTTTGCTCCACGGACGCATGCGCAGCGAGGAAAAAGACGACGTGATGGAACAGTTTCGCGCCGGGCAAATTCAGATTCTCGTCGCCACCACCGTCGTGGAAGTTGGCGTCGACGTGCGCAACGCCACCGTCATGGTGATCGAGCATGCCGACCGCTTCGGCCTAGCGCAGCTTCATCAGCTTCGCGGGCGCATCGGGCGCGGCGCGCATAAATCGCACTGCATTCTGGTGGCGCCGAAAAACGTGACCGAAGAAGCGCGCGCGCGTCTCGAAACTTTAGTCGCGACGGCGGACGGGTTCCAGATCGCCGAACAGGACTTAAAACTCCGCGGGCCTGGCGAGTTTTTTGGCACCAAGCAACACGGAGACGTCGCATTCCACATGGCGCATCCGCTGCGCGACCATAAACTACTCGATCTGGCGCGCGCGGAGGCCTTCACCCTTGCCGAAGACCGCTCCCGCTCAGCGGAACTGGAAAAGCTCACCGCATTTCTGGGGCCGGAGTGGCAAAGCAAGTTTCGATTGGCAGCGGTGGGATAGATGCGCGTCATTGCGGGCACGTTCAAGAGCCGGCGGCTCCGCACGCTGCGTGGACGCGAGCTGCGGCCCACCAGCGACCGCCTGCGCGAGACGCTCTTCGATATCCTTGGCGACTCGGTGCGCAACGCCGTCTTCATTGATTTGTTCGCGGGAACTGGCGCGATTGGCATCGAAGCCATCAGCCGCGGCGCGCGCCGCGTTGTGTTTGTCGAAAAACACCCGCTTGCGGTGCAGTTGATCCGCGACAACTTGAAATCGCTGGGAATAACCAAAGGAGCCGAGATTCTGCCGATCGACGGGACGCGCGCGCTTGAAAAAATCGCGTCACAACACGCGCGCGCCGATTTCATTTTTCTCGATCCGCCCTACGCGCAGGCCGGCGAATACGAGCAAGTGCTGGAATTCATCGGCTCAGCGGACATTCTTTCCGCTACGGGAATAGTCATCGCCGAGCACGCGAAAAAACTGGAACTGCCCATGTTCGCGGAGTCGCTCGAGCGGAGTCGCGTTGTAGTGCAGGGCGATTCAGCGCTGAGCTTCTACCGCATGGCAAAAGCGGCGTAATGAAAATGGCGCTCGAAACAGAGATGCTACGTAGAGAGAATGCCGATGAGTTTCGCGATGTCGCGCTCGGTGTTGTAAAGATACGGCGAAATACGCAAGGAGCCTTCGCGCAAACTGACGAACACCTGCGCGTCGCGCAGCCGCTCGTAGAATTCCTTGGTCCGCTCCGGCTTGCGCGCCGTGACGCAGAGAAACGAGCCGCGATTCTCCGCGGCCTGGGGACTCGCGAGCACGCAAGTGTCGCGCGGAAGCCGCTCAAGGAGCTGCGCGATCAGCCGCTTGTTATGTTCGACGATCGCCGCGATGCCAACGCCTTCGATAAACTCAAGCGAGGCTTGCATCGCCGCCAAATTCGTGAACGCGGCGGTCTCCGGCGCGTCCCAGCGGCTCGCTCCCGGCACCGCGGTGATTTTCGTCATGTTCAGCGAATGAAAATTGCGCGCGCCCTCGAGCGCCTTCCAGTAAAAAGGTCCGGGGCGCAATTTTTCCATGGACTCGCGGCGCGCCCAGAAAAATCCCGTGCCGTACGGGCTCAGCAGCCATTTGTATCCGGAGCTGACCGCGAAATCCGCGCCGAGAGCGCGGAGATCGATAGGAATGGCGCAGGCGCATTGGCTCATGTCGAGCAAAAGGATCACACCGGACTTGCGGCAGGCCTCCGCGAGATTTTCCGCGTCGAGCAGCGCGCCATCGTCGAAGCGCACCAAGCTCACCGAGACCAATCTCGTGTGCGGAGTGAACCGCTCGATATAGTCGCTCGCACGGAAAAATCGCTCGCGCGGCGTGACGATTTTCAAACGCAGGCGGCCCGAATCAGCGAGCGGCGTAAACGTGGAAAAATGCGCAGGAAACTCGCCGCGGCCAATCAGGACTTCGTCGTCGGGCTTCCAATCGATATTCGAGGCGACGACAATCATTCCGCTGCTCGCGCCCGAAGTGACGGCGAATTCGCCGGCATCGCCATGGAGCAAGCGCGCGAGCAGGCCGCGAATACGATCCGGCAGGCCGAAGTATTCTTCGTCCGGAATCCGATACGGCAATTTTTTCTGTTCGAGCGCCGCCTGCG
>JASHQB010000111.1 GCA_030037775.1 Candidatus Acidiferrales bacterium | reverse complement strand
GGGGGCGCGTGAGCCGCCGCAAGTTCATCTCATGGTGTCTTATCGGGTTTGTGGCTCTTCTGGCTATTGCCGCTTCTTATTTCACTCGTTTTACATTTGAGCGGCGCCTGGCCCGCGAACTCGCGCTCGGCGGTCAGCGCATTCCGGTTCCTCCTCCTCAGCTTGTTTTCACCGGCCTCAGCGTGCCGCGCGGCGTGCCTTTCGCCGGGGTTCTCGCGCGCATGGACGTAGACCCACAGACCGTCAGTCAAATCGCCGCAGCCGCACAATCCGTTTTCGACTTCCGCATGTTTCGCGCGGGGAATGAACTGAAGATCGCCCGCACTTTGTTTGGGCAGCTTGCCGAGCTGAGTTACCAGATTGATCCCGAGCGCATCCTTTCCGTCGTTCGCCACGGCGGCGATTTCGATGCCGAAGTGCAGACGATTCCCACGAACGTGGAAACGGACGGCGTTTCCGGCAAAATCGACGGCTCGCTTTTCGACGCGGTCACACAGGCCGGCGAATCCCCGGAGCTGGCCATGCGCATCGCCGATATTTTCAGCTGGGATTTGGATTTCTACACCGACCCGCGACCGGGCGATACTTTCCGCGTGGTCGTCGAGAAGAAAAAGCTCTCGACGGGGCAGACCATCGCCTACGGCAAAATCCTGGCCGCTGAATACGACAACGACGGCCACGCGTATCGCGCGGTTCTGTTTCACGATCCCGCCGGCGTGCCGGCGTATTACACTCCCGATGGCAAATCATTAAAGAAAGCGTTTCTGCATTCGCCGCTGAAGTTCGCGGCGGTGATCACCTCGCACTTCAGCTATGCGCGCTTTCATCCGATTCTGAAGGTGTACCGGCCGCATCTGGGCACGGATTACGCCGCGCCCATCGGCACGCCGGTGCAAACGATCGGAGACGGGCGCGTGATTTTTGCGGGACGCAAAGGCGAAGACGGCAATCTGGTGAAAATCCAGCACTCGAACGGCTACAACACTTACTACATGCATCTTTCACGCATTTTGGTTCACGCCGGCGAGCATGTTGCGCAGGGCCAGCGCATCGGGCTGGTGGGCATGACCGGGCTCGCTACAGGGCCGCATCTCGATTTCCGCATCGAGCGCGGCGGCCAGTTCATGAATTTCGAGCGTTTGCCCCTGCCGCCGTCCGAGCCTGTTGCGAAACGCGACATGGCGGAATTCACGGCCGTCCGCGACCGCGAAATGGCGGTGCTGCCCCAGCCCGGAACTTCGTTTGCCTCTGCAAACGCGCCGGCATCCTCGGGCCGCCCGTCCACTGGGGCGGCCGCTCCCAGCGCTACAAGCCCGCGATAGCTTGCAAGCGGCCGATGCGAAGTACGCATCGCACCGGCGCCGAATCTCGACGCGCTGCGAAAGTGCCTTGCTTTCTTCCGCCTCTTGAAAGGAAAATGCGAGCGAAGAAAAATGCCCGTGACTTCCGCGCAATTCCGGCGCATGGCGCTCGCCTTTCCTGAAACGGCGGAGTCTGCACACATGAGCCATCCCGATTTTCGCGTTTGCGGGAAAATTTTCGCCACGCTCGGGAATCGCGGCAAGCAATGGGCGATGGTCAAACTCACGCCCGAACAGCAGGCGGACTTCATCGCCGACGCGCCGGATGTATTTTCGCCCGAAAGCGGAGCGTGGGGGCGCAGCGGCTGCACGAGAGTGCAACTCAAAGCCGCCAAGCAAGCGATGCTGCGCCGCGCCGTCCTGGCGGCATGGCTGAACATCGCGCCGAAACCTCTGGCCAAGAAATTCGAGTCAAAGTAAAGGCGGCCGCCCGGTCGATCTGAGCTGCGCTTCGGTCACCGAGGGGCTGGCCGGTGCCGGGACGCTGGCCAGCTACCGGCCTTCGCGGCGCGCCGCAAACGTCAATCCCGTCGAGGCGCTGCGCGCCGAATAGCAACCCGACCCCACAGCTGGTCATCTGAACGTCGATACACAAAGCCCGGCATCACGAGGCTCGATATTTTTCTGTATGCCTTGCGACGTTACGCGCATGGCAGTGTTAAACTGAATGAGCCCTGGGCAGGTGGACCAAGTTGGGAGGAGCCGATCAGCGTCGTCCGGAAAACCGAATCGTCTAGTCGTTGTTGCCAACACTCGTCAAAGCGGGGTTTCCACGCATTCTCCAGCCGGGCGCTCGTGATTGTTCTCGCGTTTTTTCCCATGCTCGCGGCGGCGCAACAGACGTCCACGTCCCCTCCGGCGGCTCCGGCCGGCGCGCCCCAGCAGAATCCGCCAAAGCAGCAAGGCCAGTCCACCACACCGCAGAAAAAAAATGATCGGATGTTCTACGTCATGCCCAATTACCTGACGGTCGAGAATCAGGCCAAAGTGCCACCGCTTACGTCGAAGGAGAAATTCAAAACCACCGCGGAGGGCACGTTCGATCCCTACGAATTTGTGATTAACGGAGTCCTCGCGGGGATCCGCCAGGCGCATGACGCTTATCCCGGGTACGGCGAAGGGCTCGAGGGCTATGGGAAAAGGTACGGAGCCGCGTTCGCCGACGGGGTGGACGAAAACATAATGGTTGGGGGCGTGTTTCCGAGCATTTTGCACACGGATCCCCGGTACTATCAGCGCAGTCACGGCTCATTCTGGCACCGCGTTGGCTACGCCGTCAGCCGGATTGCGGTCACGCGTACGGACTCGGGGCGAAACGTCTTTAACGTCTCTGAATTCGTCGGCGCCGGTGTGGCCGCAGGAATCTCGAACCTATACTATCCGCATTCAGACGCCAGCGTTGACAGCACCCTCACCAATTGGGGCGCGGAGATTGGCGTGGACGCGTTTGGCAACCAGCTCAAAGAGTTCTGGCCGGACATTCACCGCTGGATCATGAAGAAAAGGCAAAAGGCCTCCGCTACTTCCCAGTAAGAACGGTCCAATTGTTTCGTTTTCCCGCCTGCCGTGCATTTGCGGCCTCAAATGCCAGCGTGTATACTCCCGCTCGCTCACGAACCATGATGGCCGTCGCTGACCAACCCGCAATTGCTCCTCGAGTGTCCGTTCAGCCTGCGGACAGCGTGTTCACGCCGGAATGGAGTGCAACGAAGCGCCTGGCCTTCCGCTGGTGCTTCCTCTATTTCGGTCTGTATGTGGTTCTCACACAGATGCTGACGTCGTTGCTGCTGGCCACGACCAACGACTCGGGCGCATTTGAAGTGGACATGACGCCGCCGGCGAGGGCCATCGTTGTCTGGCTGGCGTCGCACGTCTTTCGCATCGGGCACCCGATCGCGACGGTGGAGACCGGCAGCGGCGATCGTTATTACGACTGGATCGTGCTGGCCGTTATTCTTGCCTTGGCCGTGGTGGGAACGGTGATCTGGTCGGTCGTTGACCGCCGGCGCGAGAGCTACGCCAAACTTTATTCCTGGTTCTACGTTTTCGCTCGGCTCTCGCTGGGCGCCACGATGCTCACGTATGGCGCGGCCAAGGTTCTTCCGCTGCAGATGCCATTTCCGTTCCTGACTCGCTTGGTCGAGCCGTACGGGAATTTTTCTCCGATGGGCGTTCTATGGTCGTCGATCGGCGCGGCGCCGGCTTATGAAATTTTTGCCGGCTGCGCCGAAATGCTCGGCGGGATTCTTATGTTTGTTCCGCGCACGGCCACGCTGGGAGCGCTCGTCTGCCTGGCCGACGCGACGCAAGTCTTCTTGCTCAACATGACCTACGATGTTCCGGTCAAGCTGCTCGCGTTCCATCTGATTCTGCTTTCGCTGTTTCTGCTGGCATTCGACGCCCGGCGTCTCGCGAACTTGTTTTTTCTGAACCGCGGCGCCGCTCCGTCTTCGCCGCGCCCGCTGTTTCGCAGCGTCCGCGCCAACCGCATCGCGCTGGTGGTTCAGATTCTTTTTGGCGTGTGGCTGGCCGGCGCGAATTTGTATGGTTCCATCTCGGTCTACAACGTCTACGGCCCGGGCAGACCGAAATCGCCGCTCTACGGCATCTGGAACGTCGAGAGTTTCGCGCTCGACGGCCAGTTGCGTCCGCCGCTGACCACGGATTCGGCGCGGTGGCAGCGCTTGATCTTCGACTTTCCGCAATACGCAAGTATTCAGAACATGGATGAGGAACGCGGCCGGACCTACGGCGCAAAGGTCGACGTGAACGCAAAGACTTTTGTGTTGAGCGGCCTCGCGGACAAGAACCAGCAAGGGAATTTTTCCTTCACGCAGCCCTCAGCGACCGAGCTTATCGTCGACGGCGTGATGGACGGACACAAGGTACACGCGCAGATGGAACTCTTCGACCGCTCGAAGTTTCTCCTGGTTACGCGCGGCTTCCACTGGATCTCCGAGCGACCCTTCAACCGCTGACGCCGGCCAGCGAGCGAGCGCACTCTTCTCTTGACTTTTCGCTTTTACTTCGCCCATACTGTCCGTGCCCGTCCCAGGAGGGCAGCGATGACTCTGACCAAGCGGCAAAAGCAAGTCCTCGATTACCTAGTCAACTTTGTCAACAAGCGCGGCTACTCACCGAGTTTCGAGGAGATCGCTCGCGCCCTGAAGCTTACTTCGCTGGCTACAGTGCACAAACATCTTTCGACGCTCGAGCGCAAAGGGTTTGTCCGCCGCGGTTACAATCAGAGCCGCTCGCTGGAAATCATCCAGCTTCCCAAGCCGGTGCGCGAGCAGGTCATCGAGCGCCATTCCGTCGGCCTTCCCCTGGTGGGGCGCATCGCCGCGGGCCGCCCGCTGGAAGCCGTGGAGGATCGCGAAACGATTTCGCTCGCGGACTTCGCGCGCGGCTCAAACAGTTTTGTTCTGCAGGTGAAGGGCGATTCCATGCATGAAGACCACATTCTCGACGGAGACTACGTTGTGGTCGAGCAAACCCAAGTCGCCAATCCCGGCGAAATCGTTGTTGCTCTGGTCGGGAATGAAGAGGCGACGCTCAAGCGTTTCTATCGCGAGGGCCCCGGAAAAATCCGCCTACAGCCGGCGAATTCCACGATGGCGCCCATCGTCGTCGCTGCCAACGACGTGAAAATCCAGGGGCGCGTCATCGGCGTCCTCCGCAAATACTGAAATCGCAGGCCGCATGTCTGACACCTCAGACGCGAAACTAAAGGGCCACGTCGCGATTGTCACGGGCGCCAGTCGCGGCGTTGGGAAGGGCGTCGCCCTTGCGCTGGCTGATTCTGGAGCAACCGTCTACATCACTGGCCGAACAGCGCGAAACATGCAGTCTGCAACCGGAACAATCGTGGCGCTGCCTTGCGACCATCGCGACGATTCGCAAGTTCGAGCCGTATTCCAGCTTGTCGGCGAGCGCGAAGGCCGGCTCGACATTCTTGTCAACAATGTGTGGGGCGGCTACGAGAACATGATGGAAAACGGCGAGTTCACCTGGATGCGCCCCTTCTGGCAGCAACCGCTGTGGCGCTGGGACGCGATGTTCGAAGCCGGCGTTCGCGCCCACTACGTCGCGAGTTGTTTGGCCGCTCCCATGATGATTGCCCGCGGCAGCGGCCTGATCGTCAACATTTCTTTCTGGTCAGCGCAGAAGCATATTGCGAACGTTGCTTACGGGGTGTCAAAGGCAGCGACCGACAAACTCACTGCGGACATGGCTCATGAGTTGAACGAACACAATGTTGCTGTTATCTCGCTTTACCCGGGCCTGGTGAGAACAGAAAGCGTTCTGGCGGCTTCTGCGTGGCTTGATTTATCCAATTCCGAATCGCCGCAGTTTGTCGGCCGCGCAGTTGCGGCTTTGGCCGCCGACCCCCAAGTTATGAAAAAGACAGGAACGGTCGCGGTCGCAGCCTTGCTCGCAAGTGAATATGGTTTTGCTGACGTAGACGGCAAGTCGCCGCGTCCTTTGACGCTGCAAGAGGCCTGAAGCAGTTCTAGATCGCAGCATTCGGAGGATTCTGTCATGCCGGCGCTCACAGGAAAAGTTGCGGTTATAACCGGTGCGACCAGTGGCATCGGGGCCCGCACCGCGGAAGTTTTCGTCGCTGAAGGCGCCAAGGTCGTGATTGCCGGCCGGCGCAAGGACAGAGGCGAGAAGCTCGCACAGAAACTCGGCGATTCGGCGAGTTTCATTCGCACGGACGTTTCCGTCGAAGCCGAGGTGAAGGCGATGATCAATCACGCCGTCGAGCGCTTTGGCCGGCTCGATTGCCTGGTGAACAACGCCGGAAGAGGGTCGCCATTCACTACTATCGCCGACGTTGACCTGAACGAGTTCGATGCGGTGTTGGCCGTGCATTTGCGCGCCGTCCTCGCCGGGATGAAATACGCGGCGCCCGTCATGGCCGGTCAGGGCTCCGGCAGCATCATCACCATCTCCAGCGTCAACGGACTTCGCGCCGGACTGGGAGGACATTATTACTCGGCGGCGAAGGCGGCCTCCATTCATCTCACGCGTTGCGCCGCGATGGAACTAGGTGAGCAGGGAATTCGCGTCAACACGATTTCACCCGGCATGACCGCTACGGGAGCATTCGGCAAATACGCCGGCATGCAACCAGATGAATCGGACGACCACCCGGAATATGCCGAGGCGGCCGTTAACGCGGTCGCCTCAAGATGGCAGGCATTGCCCTCTGTGGCGCGCGCCGACGATATTGCGCAGGCCGCGCTTTTCTTGGCCAGCGACGC
>JASHQB010000110.1 GCA_030037775.1 Candidatus Acidiferrales bacterium | reverse complement strand
GTCGGTTTACAACTTCTCCTATGTGGATCAGATTTACGATGGCCTCCTGGCCAATGGTGTGCGTCCCTACGTGGAATTGAGTTTTATGCCGCCGAAGCTGGCGGCAACCGAGACGTATCAGGCGTTTTGGTATCACCCGGTGGTCTCGCCGCCGAAGAGTTGGGCAAAATGGGACGATTTGATAACGAAGTTCGGACAGCACCTGGTTGATCGCTACGGGATCGACGAGGTGTCAAGGTGGTATTTCGAAGTTTGGAACGAACCGAACATTGATTTCTGGGCAGGCGACCCAAAACAAGCCACCTATTACGAACTGTACGATCACACAGCGCGGGACTTGAAGCGAGTGAACTCGCGGCTTCGCGTGGGTGGGCCCTCGACGGCGCAGGCTGCTTGGGTGAGCAGTTTCATCGCGCATGATATCCAAGATAACGTGCCCGTGGATTTCGTCTCAACGCATGTCTACGGGAACGACACAGCAGACCATGTGTTTGGCACGAGCGAGAATATTCCGCGCGCGGATATGGTGTGCCGCGCGGCGAAGAAAGTGCACGATGAAGTGCTATCGTCGGCGCGACCGCAACTGCCGGTGATCTTCAGTGAATACAACGCCAGTTACGCAAACGAGCCGGATGTGACCGATTCCGTTTTCATGGGCCCGTGGCTGGCGAATACGATTCGCGAGTGCGACGGCTTGACCAAGATGATGAGCTACTGGACGTTCTCAGATGTGTTCGAAGAGCAAGGCGTCATTAAAACGCCGTTCTACGGAGGTTTTGGGCTAATCGCCGAGGGAGGTGTGCCCAAGCCAGCGTTCAATGCATTCTTGCTGCTGCACATGCTCGGGACGGAGAGAATACCGGTGGATTCGGACTCGGTGTTAGCGACGCGGGACGCCGAACACAAACTGGAGATCGCCGTCTGGAATTATTCGGCGCCAGAAGTAAGGGGAGACACAAAGGAAATCACGCTGCAATTCAGCGGACTGCATGGCGGGCATGAGGTATGGATTTACCGTCTCGATGCCGATCACGGAAACGTCTTGCAATCCTACGAGACGATGGGCAAACCATCGAGTCCTACACAACAGCAATACCAACAACTAAGAAACGCAGCGAAGCTGGAACCACCAGAACAGCAAAAGCTCCGGAACAATCAAGTCACGCTAACGCTCGCGCCGAAGGCGTTGGATTTGGTGGAGGTGCATTAGCAGGCTCTTCCGGGTGAAATCCGGTGAGCTGCATTCCGGCTTCAGCCTCAGGGTTTTTCATAAAGGTTTCCCAAATGAAGCCGGTGCGAAGATTCTCTGCCATCAGCACGCCAATTCCCGTGTTGATGCCCACCACATCCGAGTTATACCAGCTCTTCAATGGATTAAAAGCGTCCTGAAACGCATAGCGCTTCCATAGCTTGTTGCCGAACCGGCGGCGCATGGTGTGAAGGACAAGTAGCGTCTCGCGCGGAAGGAACGGCAACGAGCCCGCAGGAGCTGAGGGAACGAGCGTGCCATCGATCGTTCCCACCGGAGGAGGGCCGCCCCACCAAGTATATCCATCGATCGAATCGGAGGCGGTCACGCCCCATAGACTATCCGAAAAGTCAGGGAAACGATTGCGCAGTCCGATGCAAAAAAGACGATGAGCCTTGGTAGCCAGCACGGAGTTTTCGAAATAATTCGCATAGCGGTCACGTTTACCGCGAAAATCGAACCAAGCGTGCGAATATTGGTGCACAAACAGTGGCGCGTAGGAACCGATGTACCGCAGGCCTTTGTAGTCGAAGATGGGCCGCCACCAGGCGTCCCAAGTGTCCGCTGGGATGGCATGGGTGCGCGAGCCGATGCCGAGCAAGTACATCAACATCAGCTCGCAATAGGTGTTCCAGCGATACGGCAAGAATCCGTTCTCCGGCGTCCAGCCGTGCGAAAGCGTGCGGCCGCGGTCGAGCATCCAGAGCCAGTCCACGCGGTCGAAAAGTTGGCCGGCCAGAGAGCGGATTTGTTCGTCGGCAAAATACTGCTTACACATCAGGATGCCGCAAAGCAGAAGGCCGGTATCAATCGAGGAGACTTCGCAGTCAAAAGCGCGCGTGCCAGTGTTCACATCCACGAAGTGATAGAAAAAACCGTGCTGATTGTACATTCGCGTGGCGAGAAACTTCAAAGTGGCGCGCACGCGGGAAATAACCACGTTGTTGGGAATGAATCCGCGTTTGTCAGCGATGCAAAGAGCCGTGAGGCCGAAACCCGTAGCGGCGATGCTGGCGACGGTATAGTCGTCGAATTCGCTCGGAGTGCTGCGGTCCTTGACTAACCCCGTGTCGGGATTCGCTTGTTCCCAAAAATAGAGACAAGCAGCTTGCTCAAAATCATTGAGCAAGCTTTCGTCGTATAGTGTCAACTTGTAAGAGGGTTCCGGAGCCTGGGCGGCCGATCGCCGCAGTTCGGAAGCGAGCCCGTCTCTGGCAATACCGAACAGAGGCGATACAGCTCCGAAGCGAGCCACGCGCGTAATGAATTCCCGTCGGGTCCAGCCCCGAAGCCGTCTCACCATCCCTACTCCAGTGTCTCTTCCTCACCGAAGGCCTAGACGCTCAAAAATAGTGCATGTGCAGATAGTTTTACAACCAGAGAGCTGAAGACTCGAACACCAAGGCATACAGCCAAACAAAATGCCTGGAGCTTCCACGGCTCGGGCTGTCGGAAACGTTTTTGACTTATCCTTCTCAAGCTATATAAAATCCCTCCGCCATCCGAACAGGCAATCAAGGGAGAAAAAATGAAAAGGATTCTTGACAGTGGCACTGCAGCGACATTCTTGGCCCTCTTCCTCTTTCTTGGATCCACAAAGATCGCTCTGGCGCAGACGCCCGATAACACGGCGAAGGCGGACGAAAAAAGGGCCGCGGACACCATGCAAGACTCGAAAGAGCAATCATCCGTTACCGAGCACAGCATCCGTGTCGATGGCCAAACCCTACCCTACAAGGCCACCGCCGGAACGATCATCCTAAAAGATGCCAAGGGCGAACCGACGGGCTCCATGTTTTACATAGCATACACGCGGTCGGATGTGGAAGACCTGAGCCGCCGCCCGGTGGCGTTTTTTTATAACGGAGGTCCCGGATCCTCGACGATATGGCTGCACATGGGCGCGTATGGCCCAAAACGCGTCGCCACAGTAGATGCCGCTCCGACGCCGCCGGCTCCATACAAGCTGGTCGACAACGAGGATACCCTGCTGGGCGTGACGGATGAAGTGTTTATCGATGCCATGGGAACGGGCTTCAGCCATGCTCTAGGCAAAGCGCAGAACAAGGATTTCTGGGGCGTCGATCAGGATGTCGAGGCGTTCGCGCAGTTCATCACGACTTACATCACGGAGAATAATCGCTGGAACTCGCCCAAATTCCTGATCGGCGAAAGTTACGGCACGTTTCGTTCTGCCGCACTCGGAAATTATCTGCAATCGCGCGACAACGTGGACCTGAACGGCATTGTGCTGATGTCTTCGGTTCTCGACCTCGGAACAATCTCCTTTTATCCTGGCGAGGACCTTGCTTACGTCCTTTACGTTCCGAGCTATGCGGCGACGGCTTGCTATCACAAAGTAATGAGCTGTCCTTCAGACCTGGACGGATTCCTGGAACAAGCGAGGCAGTTTGCGGAAACGGACTACGCCGATGCGCTGCTGAAAGGGGCCAAACTTAGCCAAGCGGAGCGCGAGAGCGTCGCGAAGAAGCTCTCACAGTTCACCGGCTTGAGCGAAGATTATGTTTTGAAGGCAGATTTGCGCGTGAATCTGCCTCAGTTTATGGAAGAGTTGCAACGGACCAAGGGACTGACAACCGGCCGCCTGGACTCGCGTTTTTCAGGCGATAGCATCGATCCGTTGGCGGAATACGCCTTTAACGACCCACAATCTAGCGCGCTGAGCAGCGCGTACACAGCGGCATTCAACCAATACATACGGGAAGACCTGAAATTCGGCCAGAACATGACGTACAACGTTGAGGCAAACTTCGCCGGAGCAAGCTGGGATTGGAAGCACAATGAGGGACGCGGATACGGTTTCCCCGGGGCTCCGAACGTAGAGCCAGATTTGGTCGAAGCGCTTATTTCCAATCCCAATTTGCACGTCGAAGTGGAAAATGGGATCTATGATTTGGCAACGCCGTTTTTCGAAACCGAGTACACCATGGACCATCTGGACCTTCCGGCCAATCTGAAAAGCCATGTTCAACTGAAGTATTACGATGCGGGGCACATGATGTACGTATCGCCTTCGGCTCACGCGAAACTCACGGCAAACGTGACGGCGTTTATCGAGAACAGTTTAAAGGGGCAGCAATAGGACCGCCTGCGCGACCATTCTCGTTGTAGCGGGACTAACGGTTGGCAAGCCCGCACGCGGAAAGGGGAAAGCGGAAGAGGGCTGTCAGTCTTGACCGGCAGCGCGACGTAAGACTCTCGGTGCTGACGTTTCGATGCGGGCCGTACGACGTGGCAGATTATTTCGCGGACCGAAGCCAACGGACACGACGGACATTAATTGTGTCCGAACAGCGATGTCGTTTCCTGCTGCACAAAGCACCTGCAAATCCAGCAACTGGCTTTCCAAGGTGGGCCAATCGAGTATTTCGCTGCGAGCGCTTCGAATCTTCGTGTAGCGCGTGGAGGCTATCTTTTCCTCGGGGTAAAACAACTCTTCGTACACCTTTTCGCCGGGTCGCAGGCCTGTGAATCTAATCTTCACTTCCTCCAATGACTTGCCCGAAAGGCGGATCAGAGTCTTTGCCAAATCGACGATACGAACCGAACGACCCATGTCGAGCACGAGAACTTCTCCGTGATTGCCGACGGTGAAAGCCTGCAAAACGAGAGAAACAGCTTCGTGGACGGTCATGAAGAACCGTCGAACAGAAGGATGGGTAATTGTCAGGTCACGCCCATCGCGAATTTGCTCCTGAAGCAGCGGGATCACGCTGCCGTTCGAGCCCAAGACATTCCCAAAACGCACAGAAATGCGGCGCATGGTAGTGGCCGGCCGACAAGAAACGATCAGTTCTCCGAGGCGCTTCGTCGCACCCATGACGCTCGTCGGATTCACAGCTTTGTCTGACGAAATCAAGACGAAAGCCTGACAGGCATTCGCTTCACCGGCTTCCAGTAAGCCGATCAGGCCGAAGACGTTGTTCTTGACCGCCTCTCGTGGATTTGCCTCCATCATGGGGACGTGCTTGTAGGCGGCCGCATGAAAAATCACGTGTGGCCGGTGCTGGCCACAAATGTTCAGCATCGTTTCGTAGTCGGCCACGTCCGCGACGTAATGAACCACCGACACTCGCGCTTCGCAGTTCGCCAGCTCACGCTGTAAGTGAAAAACCCCTGTCTCGCTCTGGTCCACGCAAATGAGCTTCGCCGGTCGAAATTGCAGAAGTTGACGGCACAGCTCGGACCCGATCGAACCTGCAGCACCGGTCACCAGTAACGTTCGGTTCTGAATCTCGGGACCTACGGATGCCAGGTCAATGTGGACAGGCTGGCGACCCAACAAATCCTCGAGATTCACCTCGCGGAGCTGCTTGACGGTGATCTCGCCAGCAATCAATTCGCGAAGGGCTGGAGCTGTGCGGAATCTTGTGCCGCTTCTTTCGCAAATAGCTACGAAACGCTGCATCTGAGATGCCGTGGCCGAAGGTACTGCGATCAGAATCTCGTCCACGGGATGCTTTTTGAGGATTGCGGGAAGTTCATCGGTTGAGCCCATAACCGGGACGCCTTGAACCTTGATGCCCCGCTTCGACCGGTCGTCATCCACGCAGGCCACAGCGACGCAGCTCGCACCAGGCTGGCGAAGCTCTCGTATAATCATTTGGGCTGCGACGCCGGCTCCGATGATCGCCACTCGTCTTGCGGAACGAGCATCTGCCCACACCGACTCGAAAATTACGCGCGAGAGCAAACGGACTCCGGCCAAAAAGCCAATCGTAAGGAGCGGCTCGAG
>JASHQB010000109.1 GCA_030037775.1 Candidatus Acidiferrales bacterium | reverse complement strand
AGCGCTGCCGATTGAGCGATTGAAGGACATATTGAAAAACAGTGGCCAGTGATCAGTGGACAGTGGTCAGCGAGCGACACAGCAACCGCTAGTGGCCCGGAAAGAGTAAAGAAAATTGCAGGCAATGAGCGGCGGCTGCGGAGCGGGCGAGCGGCAGCCATTGCACTTGGTGCGTGAAAAACCGATTACATCGCGCGGATTATGCGCGCGAAAGGAAGTTAGACGAAAGGCGTTGTTTTTCTGGAACGGCCAAAGGTTCGCGCTGGCGGAAATGGCGCGTGGTGCCCGCCAGAAGACAATCGAATTCGCGAAGTTGTGTTTGCGCAAGCACGGGAGACGGAAATGGCGCAGAAGAGGAAGGAGCACCTGTTGGCGCTGGTGGAGGAGGGATTTCAGAAGGCAGCGTGGCATGGGCCGAATTTGCGGAGCGCGCTGCGCGGCGTGAGCGCGGCGGAGGCGGCGTGGCGGCCGGGGAAGGGCCGGCACAACATCTGGGAGCTCACCGTGCATGCGGCATTTTGGAAATACGCAGTGGCGAAGCGCCTGACGGGAAGCAAGGAGCATGAGTTCCCGGAGAAGGGAACGAATTGGTTCGCGCGAGATGAAGGAATGAGCAAAGGCGAGGCGGAGAAGAAATGGAAGCGCGATTTGGCGCTGCTCGGGAAGACGCACAAGGAATTGCGCGCAGCGATTGGCGGATTGAAGGAGCAGGAGCTGGACCGCCGGTGCCGCGGAAGCCGACAAATGGCGATGCAAAACATGGTGGGCATTGCGATGCACGACGTGTACCACGCGGGTCAGATTCAGGTGCTGAGGAAACTGTACGCGGGACGCGGGAAATAAGGTTTCATTTGGCGCGCGCAATATTTCGGTAACGCGGCTGCGCGCACCCTACTTACTGCTGTTGGCAGGTGAGGCGGTCGCCGACAGTCCACTGCTGTGCTTGGGTTCTGCGCACCTCCCAGGAAATGACGAATTCTTTTGCGGATTTGCGGTCGAACACGAACCGCTCGCTGACGATGGGCGAATTCGGCGGCAGATCACGAGGCCCCCAAGTCAGCTCGTCTCCAGTCCAGCCGGAAGAATGGAAGATGCGCATGCCGCTGAAATCGTCGTAAATGGAATTTGTAAATTGTTTGGCGGCTTTATCGAAGCCCCAAAGCTCGAGTGCGTGAAACTGACTGGGAGGGTTGTCATCCCAGCGGAAGGCAAGCCAGTAGCCGTCGAGATCAGAAGAAATTGAGATGCGAGAGGAGATGGGCTTGTGAGAGGTGGGAAATTCGCCGGAGCAATTCCATTGGCCGATGAAGTAGGACAAAGGCTGAAGCTCCGGTTTTAGAGCGGAGGATTGCGGTTGTTCCTGGATTTTGTTTGCTGGTGCGGCACGACGAGGTGAGAGAAGCAGGGTGATGATTGGGAGAATGGTTGCAAGCGTCAGGCCAGCGAACAGGTGCGCGAGTGGTTCTGATGCTCTGCTCAGGGGAGCCCTCCTTGATTCTGTAAGAGTCTGTCGCGAAATCTGCAGATTAACAGATGCAAGTTATTAAGGCTGGGTTAGCACGACGGAACTGATGAAGCACTGCGTGGAAGAGTTTTGCGGCGTGGGCGGAGTGTAAATGTAGGCGCTGTTCTGGCCCTGAGAAGCGGAGCACCAGTTGGCGGAATCGGGCGACTGGAAAGTGATGGTGGTGTTGGTGAAGGTGAGCGGCGTGGGAAGCGTGGCGCCGTACCAGAATTCCATGGCCCAGTAAGCCCAGTTTTGGCCTTGACCTTGCATGTCGATGCTGAAGGCGACGCTTTGGTTGGTGTTGGCGTCGGTGACGGTTTCAGTCCAGACGGATGAATCGGCGGCGAGGGAAATGTTGATGAGCAGCAAGTCGTCAGGATTGACCTGCATCGAATTCCCCGAATAGCAGCCTGAGTATCCCGAATCACTGCCGAAGGTGTTCACGTACTGCGCGGAAATCCACCAAGAAGAAAACGGAGTGGGCTGCGGAGTGGGCGCACAGGAAGGACCCCAGGAAAGGACCGGCTGCAAGACTCCGTTGTTGATGGGAAGAAAATTGGCGCTGTTGGTGGCGGGATCCATGCCGGGCCAGAGAAAAAGCGCGGCGCCGGGAGCAGTGGGAACGGGCGGAAGAGGCGGGACGGTGAGCGTGGTTTCGAGGCCGACAAACTGATTGGGAGGGGCGACGTAGAAGTCGGCTTGATAGCCGAGTTCGCCGGCGGGTTCGCTGACTGGCGGAGTGGGGCCGTAGGCGGAGAGCGTGGCGGAGTTTGTGACGGTGCCGGAGGCGTCAGTACAGGTGAGAGTGTAGGTGTAGTAGCCGGCGGAAGGTTGCGAGACGGTTTGCGAGCCGGTAATGGATTGTGAGCCGCTCCAAGAGCCGGAGGCGGCGCACGAAGTGGCGTTGGGAGCGGACCAGGTGAGCGTGGAGGATTGGCCGGCGGGAACAATGGCGGGATTGAAAGAGATGGAGACGGCGACGCCTGCGCCGAAAAGCGGAATGGCGATGTTGCCGGCGCTGGTAGAAATGTTGAGCATGGCGGAGAGATTGCCGGTCGCCGTGGGCGTGAAGGTTACGGCGACGGCGCAGGTGGCGCTGGGGGCGAGGGTGGAGCAGGCGCTAGTGTCGGAGAAAGAAGAAGCAGAGGCGCCGGAGATGGCGACGGAGTTGATGGAGACGGAAGAACTTGTGAGATTGATGAGCGCGAGAGTTTGCGAGGGGCTGGAAGTGGAGACGAGTTGATTCACGAAAGTGAGGCTGACGGCGCTCGTGGCGAAAGAGGAGGGAGAACTTACGGTGAGGGAGAGATTGAATGTGGCGCTGCCGCCAGAGTTGGAAGCGGTGATGAGGTATGCGGCTTGGACGGTGGTGACGGTGGGAGTGCCGGAGATGACGCCGGTGGTTGCGTTGAGGGAGAGACCGGGCGGAAGCGCGGGAGCGACGGAGTAGCTGGTGACGGAGCCCGAGACGGTTGGGGAGAGCGGAGTGATGGCAGCGGCGACGGTGGCGGAGGCGGGACTCGCATAGGAAAGATTGGCGGGCGGAGGGACGGGAGGCGAAGAGGAGCTGTTACCGTTGCAGCCGACACAGAAGGCGGCGCAGAAGAGCAGAGCGATGAGGAATAAGCGTTCAAAAGCGCGCGATGTGCGAGGACACGCGCGCGAGGATGGCATGATTATTCCTGGCGGCAGAGTTCGGCGGTGAGCGTTTCGCGATGGGACATGGCAAGACGGTCGATGCGAGCGAGACTGAAGCGGTAGCCGACGAGCGCGAGGAGCGCGAAGACGAGAAAAACCGGGATGGTGAGCGCGGGCCGATGAAGCAATCGCGCCAGAATGAAGACAAGAGTGCCGAGACCGATGAGGATCACTTGAGTGATGAGTCCAAAAAAAACAGTCATGCCGGCCTGTTTTTTCTGACGGAAGACGCCGAATTCGAGACGGCGCGGATAGCAGACAGAAAGAGCGTTGCCGAGGGCGCAATTGGCGATGGTGCCGTAGAGCAGACCGAGGAAACTGGCGACAACGATCAGAAGCGGAGGCGGTCCGAATAGAAAGGTCACCAGGATCCACACGAGCAGGGCTTCCGTGAGGCTCATCAGGCCAAGGAACAGGTTTTTTCCCAGCATAACGTCGCGAAAAGGCACCGGCGAGATGAGCAGGAATTGAATGCCCGTGCTTTCGAAGGCGAAAGAGTTAAAGGCCCAGTTGGTCTGAATCAGCAGGGTATAGGCGATGGCAATGGGGAAAATCATTTGCGGCACGTGGCGGAAGAAGGCGTCGTTCGCATGCGTCGGCTTGTGGGGACTGAACGCCAGAAGGAGAACAATGAAGAGGGGAATGAACAGGTTGAGAAGCATGATGCCGCTGCGCATGGCGTAGCGGACTTCCTTTTCGAAGATAAGGGAGCTGGCCCGCGAAACACCGGGAATTTCGAAAGAGAGCGCGGGAGCAGCAGCGGCGCTCGGCGGAGAAACGCGCGGCGAGGGAGCAGTTCGAGCGGGAGCCGCGGCTGAAGTTTCACTGAGATTTTCGCCGCGATACTGGGCGACCAGGCGGACGCCCAGAAGCCAGAAAAACGCAGCGGTGTAGAGAGCGAGAAACAGCAGCGATTGCCCAGCGTAAGCGAAGTTGGCGGCCAGGCCGAATTGCAAAGCGCGGCCAGCGAGGCCGGGGGGCAGTGCGTTGGCAATGGGCAAAAGCGTGAGCAGCCAAGAGGCGTGGAGTTGCGCGTTACGATTTTGGAAGTGCTCGATGACGGGGCCGATAAATTGAATTGCCAGAATCATCAAAATAAAAATGAAGCCGAGGATTTCGCGGCTGCGGCGCCGGGCGAGCCATTTTTCAATCCAAGCGAGCAGCATGCGGGCGAAAAACAGATTCATGGCGGCGAAGGCGAACAGAACGATGAATGTCCAGGGGAGCATTGCAGGGCGGGCGATGCCAATGCCGATACACATGCAAAAAAGCCAGAAACAGGAAGCGACCGCGCCGGGATCGAACAGGCCGTAGACGAGACTGAGAGCGAAAAAACTGGCGAAGCGGAGCGGGAAGCGCAGCAGGTTGGAAAAATCAAACTGCGCGCCGACGGTGGCGGCGAAAATCGGATAGATCTGCCAGAAGAGAGAAATGATCCACAGCAGCAGGGCAAGGCGCAGTCCGTGACCCTCGCGGGCGAAGAAATAGGCAGTGATTCCAAAGAAAACGCTGCCGCCGACAACAATGCCGGCCATCATGAGCCAGAGAATTCCGGAGGTGACGGCTTCGAGGCGGCCTTTAACGTTGCGCAGAGAATTTTTGAAGAGCATCCAGCGCAGGCGGCCGACGAGGCGAATCTGCTGGCCGACGCCGGGAATTTGATTTATCCCAGCCACGTGAGCTCCCGATCGGTTTCACGCGAGCCGCCAACGATATCGAGGAAAATTTGTTCCAGGGTGAGCTTGCCGTCGCCGGAAGCGGTGACGCCCTGGCGGGCTTCGATGCCGGCGCGGAGCTCTTCGAGCGAGCCCTGGGCGACGAGCTGGCCCTTGGAAATGATGGCGACGTGGGAGCAGAGGCGCTCGACGATTTCGAGGACGTGGGAAGTGAGGAAAATCGTGGCGCCGCGCGCGATCATGCGCTGGAGCATGGCTTTCAAAGTGGTGGCGGCGATGGCATCGACGCCCTCAAATGGTTCGTCGAGGAAAAGAATTTTCGGGCCGTGAATGACGGCGGCGGCCATGGCGAGTTTTTTCTGCATGCCGTGAGAGTAGTCGGTGATGAGAGTTTTGGGGCGGTCGGCGAGCTGCATGAATTCGAGGAGTTCCTGCGTGCGCTGGGCGGCGGTGGCGCGGTCGAGGCCATACATGCGGCCGACGAAATTGAGATATTCCGAGGCGGTGAGGCGGCCGAAAAGGGCGAGGCCTTCCGGGACGACGCCGATGTTGGATTTGACCTCCACGGAATGAGTCTCGAGATCGAGATCGAGGACGCGGATGCTGCCGGAAGTGGACGCGGATGCTGCCGGAAGTGGGCGCGAGGAGACCGGTGAGCATTTTGATCATGGTGGACTTGCCGGCGCCGTTGGGGCCGAGGAAGCCGAAGAACTGGCCGGCCTCGACGGCAAGATTCACATTGTCAACGGCGGTAAGTTCGCCGAAGCGGCGCGTGAGATTTTGGGTGGAGATGGCGATTCCGTTGGGCATGCGGGTGAATGTAACAGAAGAAGTGACAAGTGACGAGTGACAAGTGACGAGCGAGAGAAGAAAAACAGGAGGATTCGGATTACCTGCAAGGTCCTTTCTTGCAAAGGCAAAAGCGCCGAGGCGAGATCCTTCGCTCAGGATGACAACGGCAATGAGGAGTATCGAGCGATCGCGCGAGCGCAAAAACCCGGTGACCGTTCGCAAGAGGCGTTCGGCAGGCTGGTGACGAGTGACACGTGGCGAGTGACAAGTGACGAGCAAGCGGGCAGCGGGAAAAGTTAGGAAAGCGAGGGATGGAAGGAGTGAAAACATCGCGCGCGAGACAGCGCGAATAGGCATAAACACCCTTAAAGCGTTTTCGCGTTGTCGCTACGTGGATGTTCTTTTGCGGGCGAGCTTCGTAGGAGATGTGCGGGGCTTGCGAAGTCGCGAGGCGGTGAAGGAAATGGGAACATCGCGCGCTAGGCGGGGCGAAGAGGCAGAGTCTGGTGGGCGTCGATGAGTCGCCGAGTTGCGCCGTCGGTTAGCCCGGCGGGGGGTTCACGCGGGCTACGAGGTTTTTGAAGGCGGGGTCGTCGTGTAGAAATTGAAAGGCAGATTCGTTTTTGAGAGCAAGGAGCGGACTTTCACGCCGGTCATAGGCAATCTTTAGATAGTGCAAGGCGTCGTTTTTGTCGCCCAGCCGGGCAGACGTTACGGCGAGGGAGTAGGCGGAGACTGCGCCTTGCTCGTTGAGACTTTTTTGGACGCGGAGCGTTTCTTCCAGCATGCGCTTGTAGCCACCGCTTGAGAATCCCGTTTCCGCGGCCTTCTCGACCGCGAGTTCGTTCTGGTCGTTGGTCGCCAGCGCTGTTTTTTTCCATTCGGAGAGATAGGCCGGATAGTCCTTGCGGTCAAAGAAAATCTCAGACAAATAGCGATGTGCGGAGGCGAAGGAAGGCTCTTCTGTTTCGATGTCTGTGAGCAGTTTCAAAGATGCGTCGGTCTGGCCAGTGTGGTAGAGGAAGAGTCCCTTATCCGCGAGAATGGCCCGAGAAGAGGGATCAAGGCGCTGCGCCTCTTCAATCTGGGCGAGCGCTTCGGAAGAGCGCCCGCTGGAGAAAAGGAAACTCGCGTACCAGTGATGGGCCCGAGCGTAATCGGGTTCCAGAGCTATGGCTCGCTGAAACTCGCGTTCGGCTGAGACGGCATCCCATTTCCAGAAGAAAGTCACGAAGGCCAAAGAGGTATAGGCTTCGGCAGAGGAACTATCGAGCTCAACCGCTTTGGTTGCCGCAGCGAAAGCCCGCGGATAGGCCTCGCTGGGAGGCATCGCGCTGTAC
>JASHQB010000108.1 GCA_030037775.1 Candidatus Acidiferrales bacterium | reverse complement strand
GCGCCCGGAGTGATTCTCGAGCGAGACGCTGCATCCGCTTTCCTGCCGCCTGCGCCGCCAGTCCTCGTGTTGCAGACGCTGGCCGTCGCGAACAGCATCCCGCCCACCTCTCCGCGCCACCAGCTTTCTTACCGCCGGCCCGTCAGCATCACCGTCATCGCCGTTTTTCTGCTGGCCGGCGCCGCCGCGTTTCCCATGTTTCTGTTCTATCCCCCAAGCTGGCGCGTGATCGCGATGTTCGGCGTGATCCTGACGGGAAGGGCCGTTGTCGCCGTCTTGGCAATCCAATCGGCGCTGGGCATTTTGCTTGGCACAGGGCTGTTGCTCCTCAAGCCGTGGGCCCGCATCGCGGCCATTGTGTACGGCGTGGCGATCACCGTGAACGTCGCAGTCTCGATGCGCGCTACGATGCGCGCCATGCAGATGCTGCAGAACGCTATGGGCATGCCAGCCTTTCCGGGGAACGGCGCGGAAACCTTCCAGCGGATGATGCACGTGAGCATCATTTTCGGCCTGGTGTTTGGCATCGCCGTGAATTTCGTCGCGCTGTATTTTCTGATCACGCGCCGCGCCGCGTTTTACCCGCCCGCTGCGATTCTCCCTATCTCTTCGCAGGCGGCACAGTGAAGCAGCCCAACGAAATACCCGCGAGCATCCGCATCATTGCGATTCTGGATATTGCAGTGAAGACGCCGTTTGTACTGATTCGCGCGTTCTTGGCGGCTCGGCATCATTCGGCGGGGCCGTTTTTGGGATTTCTGGTTCCGGCCGGCGTAGCGCCGTTGCTTTTCACATTTCTCGAGGCCGGTTCGCTGACCTTCGCGATTGGCACGCTCCGGAGGAAACGGTGGGGGTTGGATGGCTTGACCGCTTACGCTGTCTTGGGTCTGTTCAATGCGCCGCTGGTCTTGTTCTCGCGAGCCCGCGTTGCCTATGAGGAAATGATGGCGGACCGCCTGGTAAGGCAGATTGGCATCCCACTCGAAAGAGCTTTGCATCTGCAGCAAATCATCTCCACCACCACATATGTTGTCGTGTTCCTTATCGGCGCGGTCTGTTTGTATTTTTTCCTCACGCGGCGCGGCGCGTTCCGCGCCGCCTGCGCGGGACAAAACGGCGGCGCTTGATCAAGTGCGCGGTGCGCAGCACATCGCCGCCGACAAATATTTTGCGGCCCTCGCCCTTCAAAAGTCGCTCAATTGTCGGCCTTTAGAAAATTTTCACCTTGGGCGATTTTTCAGGATTATATACTTCAAGCAAGGCAGCGGTGTATAATCCGCAACTATGACCCCCAAAACAATGATCGGTACGGTGGCTGAGCTCGTGGCCACTGCCCTAATCGGCATTCTCTTCGACCGCTACGTTAGCAACAGAGCCGCGTTTTTGGCTCTAGCTATATGCCTTTTAATTATTGGATGTCTCCATTGGGAAGAAATTCGTCCACTTGTTTCCAGCGTCGTTGATTGGGCGTCTAGGAATAGAGTGGCAGCTATTATAATTGGCGGTTTGGCGGGTTTTGTCCTGGCTGGGGGGATAGTTTGGACTGTCACGAGAAAACACACGCGCCCAATCGCGGTTATTCCGTATCTCCAACGGGCAAATGTCGTAATAACAACTCTAACGTTTCCCGCACAGGGGAGACCAATTCCCTCCGATCCAAGTCCATTTTTCCCCGGCAAGCCGTTTTTCGTCAACATAAGGTTCAAAAACGATGGACCCATACCGGCCCAGCACTCTCTTATATATGCACGTATGGACATCACTTCCGTCGATGAGCCCAACAAGGAAGGCAATCTTTGGGAGGCTGTCAAAAATCAAGCGAAGAGCACGGATGAAGGAGTCAATTCATTGCTCCCCGGAGAAACTGGTTTTATCACTGCGCAGTATCCTCTTGAGAAATACGGACAGCCCTACATCACGGAAGACGACATACAGAAGATAAAGGGGAAGAAGGCTGAGGTTCTCATCGTGGTGATTATCAAGTATCAGGATGCTTACGGATTAAGAGAAACACACATTTGCAAATCATTTTCTGGAGTGAATTGGAGTATTTGGACCGACTGTGCCAGCGGACACAATGAAATACTCCCCTAGGCCGCTGGTTTGGATTGTTGTGCTGTCAGCTTCTTGTATTCGAGATTTGGGGTAGAGATGAGCTTTATGACGGTATCGCGGAAAAGAAACGGATTCTTGCGATTGTTGAATCGAAACGTCATTTCGTCAAGGTAGGCAGGCAGATGCTTAACGCTGATTTTGTGCCATGTTCCCATGATGCCGCGCTTGAGCAAGCTGAAAGCAGATTCTACGGTATTGGTGTGAACATCGCCCATGACGTAGACGTGGTTCTTGTGGCGGATCGTGCTGTGCTTCTTAGAGAATCCGGTGCGGCGCATGGCATCGGGGTAGGCCATCCACTCATCCGTCATAATCACGTCCACGTCTTCGCTGACGTTCTCGCGGATGAACTGGGCGAGCGTGGCGGACTTGGCGTCTTCGATTTTGAAGAATCGCAGCTCACCGTTTCGTTTGCGGATACCGAGAACCACCTGCTTGTTGTCCATCGCCTTGTGCTTCCCAACCATGCGCTGGCGACCGCCCACGTAAGTTTCGTCAATCTCGACAACCCCGTCCAGCTTGGTCTTACCAGTTTCGAGCATCGCTCGCCGGATGCGATGGCAGAGGAACCATGCGGTCTTGTAGGTCTTGATTCCCAGCGACCGCTGAATCTGGCACGCGGAGATGCCCTTCTTGGCCTCACAGATGAGCACAGTGGCAAGGAACCACGTCACAAGGGGCAGATGGGTGTCGTGGAAGATAGTGCCCGCTGTGGCGCTGAATTGGTGCGAGCATGAGGAGCACACGAACTGGTCGCGCTCGGCAATCCGGTAGACCTTCTCAGCCTTACACTTCGGGCACGCCACGCCATTCGGCCAACGCAGGGCTTGGATGTAGGCGCGGCACTTGGATTCATCTGCGAATTTTTCCATCAACTTCGAGAGGTTCATATTCATGTCGCCCATAAGTCACCCCAAAAAGAAGAAAAGTAAGAAGCACCCGAAGGACATGACCACCGAAGAGGCCATGCGGCACCTATTCACCCGCAAAGGCCATGGAGTCATCAAGAAGCACCTAAAGGATGTCGAAAAGTAGCTCACATGAAGAAACTAGCAGAATCCCGTTCTTGTGTCAAGTATATAATCGTGCGATTTTTCTCTAGATAAAAAAGTACTTGACAAATTT
The DNA here is from genome assembly GCA_030037775.1 of Candidatus Acidiferrales bacterium. Lineage (GTDB taxonomy): Bacteria > Acidobacteriota > Terriglobia > Acidiferrales > UBA7541 > DAHUXN01. Next base: position 733 of record JASHQB010000108.1, on the reverse strand, counting down.
TACGGGCGCGCGTAAAAGTTTTTCCTGTAACCTCGATTCGTGTGACTCGCAAGGGTCGCGCGAGTCGCCCCAAAGCAAAACCTGATTTTCAAACGCCAGCGTCCTGCTGGCGTTTTGTGCTTTTGGGCCTGCTGCGCTTCTGTAGGCGTCGTTTCCCGTTTCATTTGCTGACCGCTGATCGCTGTTTTCGCTCGTCACTGCCTTTTGAGGAGTTTTCCGTGCCTGACTACAACACGCAGAATCCGCCCAATTCGATTTACCCGGCGACGTGGCGCTCGCCTTCAACGCCGAAGCGCCCTCCGCCGGCCAGGCCAGCCAGCAATTCGCGCTGCCCAACTACTCCGGCTTCCCGGAAAACGGCCGGACCATTCGCTGGCAAACCATCTACGGCACCGCGCCGTCGAGCATTTCCGTCGCGCTGCAAACCGCCATGAGCGACGTAGCCGCGCAATATACGACCATCGACACGTCCACGGCCACCGCGGGCGAGGCGCGCACCGTCACCGGCGTGCGCGGCAATTTCATTCGCGCCAGCATCAACGCCATTTCCGGCGGCGCGGGCGTCACCGTGCAGATCCTCGGCTGAGCTCCGCTCCATGCGCAAAGGAAAAAACGCAAGGCCCGTGCCTCGCAGGCCAAAACGGGCGGCGCAGAAGGGCGCGGGGGCCAGAGCGAAAGAGCCCGGCGAAGCCATCGTTCCGGCGCTCGCGGAGGTAGAGCAGCCGGCGCAGCC
>JASHQB010000107.1 GCA_030037775.1 Candidatus Acidiferrales bacterium | reverse complement strand
TCGACGCGGGCGTCGGCGGGCATGAGGCCGGCGGATTTGGCGCGGGAGACGAGCTCGTTGACGGCTTTGCGGCCTTCGTCGCCGAAATTGAGGGTCCAGCGATTTACGTACATGCCGACGAATTTGTCGGCGAGAGCCGGATCCATATCGCGGGCGAATTGCAGGGCGTAGTTGAGGGCTTCTTCGCGGTGTTCGAGGGCGTAGGCGACGCTGCCGCGAATCGCGCCAGCGACTTGGCGAGCGAGGTCCGTGCCGAGAGCGCGGCGAATGGCGTTGGCGCCGAGCGGGAGGGGCAAACTGGTTTGTTCCTGCCACCAGACGCCGAGGTCGACAACTTTGTGCAGGCCGGCGGAGGCGTAGAGCAATTGGCCTTCGTGAATCAGGAGACCGGCTTCGACTTCCTTGGCGCTGACGGCGTCGAGGATTTTGTCGAAAGGCATGGTCACAGTTTCGACCCCGGGCTCGAAGAGCTTGAGCGCGAGATAGGAGGTGGTGCGCGTGCCGGGGATCGCGACCTTGCGGCCCTTCAGGTCGGTCTTCTTCAGCGCGTGGGAGGAAACGACGATGGGGCCGTAGCCTTCGCCAAAGCTGGCGCCGCAATCGAGAAGGATGTATTTGTCGGCGAGAAAGGGATAGGCGTAAACGCTGACGGCGGTGACGTCGTACTTCTCAAATTGCGCGGCCTGGTTGAGCGATTCGATGTCGGAAAGAACGTGGGTGAACTTGAGACCGGGGACGCGAAGCTTGCCGGTGGCCAAGGCGTAAAACATGAAAGAGTCGTCGCTATCGGGCGAATGCGCGATGCGGATTTCCGAGGTTTGCGTCGTCGCAGTGCGAGCGGCCATAGCGTTTAGGTCTCCAGCAGCCATTTGCGCACCACCCGGTCTTGCTGCGACAGTTCGGCGGCATTCACAGAGCCCTGGGCTCGTCTGCGGTACTCGCGGAGTGAATTCCGGCCGGCTGGGGCGCCGTCTCAGTTCGGCCGATAGGATAACACAGGAGACGATAGCGCGAAACGGTTTGCGGAGCGTGGAAAATACAAGGAATTTTTACCCGGGCGTGACGCTACTGTGACGAGGATTTCGGGGTCAGGCTGGTTTGCAGGAAGGCGAGCACCTTGGGGATGGCGCCGAGTGAGGATTCAGCGTCGCCTGTGGCGTTTCCGCCGAGATTCATCTCTCTGCCGGAGACGGGATGTTGGACAGCGCCGTGCCAGGCGGGAACGATCTGCGGATTGCCTGCACGATGTCCAGCATGAGGGTAATTCAAGCGTTCGACTGCGAAAGGGAAGTGAGCGAGTTTGAGGCGCTCGACGACGGCTGCAGTCATCATTGCGGACGGCCAAACGCCATCGCTGTCGCCGGAAATCACGAGGATGGGACCGTGGGTATGTTCGACGGGGATCAGAGCTTCCATCGTCGCCGCAGGCAAGCGCGTAAACCGCGGAAGGACGTAGGGCAGGGGTTCGCCATGCCACGTCCAGGCGTAGCGCACCGGCGTGTCGCCACAGCAGGATGGGTAGCGCACATTTGCGGGGACATAAGCGACGACGGCTTTGATGGCTGGGTACATGGAGCCCAGTTGCAGGGCCAGTTCGCCGCCGCGCGAGGTGCCGAGGACGGCGATGCGATCCGCGGAAATCTCCGGGCGCATCATCATCCAGGAGAGCGCGTTGCCGAAGTATTCGAGGGGAATCGCTTCCAGTTCGGCAGGCAAGCCATCGTAACGGAAATAGGCGAGAGCGAATGCCGTGTAGCCGTGCGAGGCGAGCCATGCGGCTTTTTCGGAGGGCAGGCCGCCTTCCGAGCCGCCGAGGACGAGGACGCCCGGATGAGATCCGCCGCCGCTGGGGACGAAAAGGACACCGTGAATCTGGCCGTCGACGTTTATGGAGTGGACGCCGTCGGCGACGCGAAGTTGCTCGAGCTGGGCGCTCGCGGCTTGCTGGCCGTTGCGCACCAGTGTGAAGTCAATGATCTGCGGAGACAGATCTTTGGGTGAACGGTAGACGCTGATGTGGCTTGCCGCAGGCATCATGGACCAGACGAGGCCCATCGAGGAGACTTCCTTGTACGAGCCCGTTTCGGGAGACTGCTTCGAGGTGTCGATGGCGCCTTGGGCGTCGGCGAGGAATTGCGCAGAAGCGGCCCAGGGATGGTTGTCACCGTCGATGAGTTTGGCTTGGATGGTAACGCGCTCGCCGGACTGCAAACCGGTGGCGCGGATTACTGCAACTTGGTCGGCAAGGGCGTGATTCGGAATGACCTGGAGGGTTTGCGCGGAGGAAGCGGCGATTCCGCTTCCGAGAAGCCAGGCAGTGAAAAGAATCGCCTTCCTCCACAGTGGCTTCATGCCGCGCAGGATAGCATCGCTGAATGCGATGCGACAATGGACTTAAGCTTTCTTGAACGTTAGTGGGAATTGAGCCAGGCGGCGAGGTCGCTGACGATTTCCGGCGATACGTGTTGGCCGGCGACGAAATACTCTTCAGGTTTCGAGGGGCCAGTGCCGGAAATCAGGAGGTGGTTGAGCGACGGATAGAGCTTCAGGGTGGCGTTTGCGTGGCCGGCCAGGGCTTTCTGCCAGTTCGCGAAGTCTGTGGTGGTGACTTGATAATCGCGGCCGCCTTCGGTGACGTAAATAGGGATTTTCAGGCTGGCGGCCACGGCGCCGGGATCGTAGGCGCGCAAATCGAGAAAATAGGAGGAGGGAACCTGCGCGGTGAGAAGAGTGACCATTGTGCCGGGTTTCAGGCTGGGATCTTCGATGGCTTTGGCCTGGGCCTCGGCTTCGGGAATCATGGTTTCGATTTGCGGCGCGTTCGGCCCGCCGAGACTGGCTTGATATTTAAGCTGGTCAATCACGAGCTGCTCGATGGGGCGGGTATTGCCTTCGAGAATGATGATGCCGGCGATTTGCGGATCGCCGGTAGCGATGCGCGGCGCAAGGTATCCGCCCTCGCTGTGGCCGGCGAGGAAAATACGCCTGGGATTGATTTCGGGGCGCGAGGCGAGCAGGGCAACGGCGGCGCGCGCGTCGTCGGTGTATTCGTCTTTCACGGTGAGGTTCTGCGGATCGGCGGAGCTTTTGACGCCGTATTCGTGGGTGCGCTTCGCGTAGCGAAGGACGGTAATGCCGGCGGTGGCGAGCCCCCACGCAAGATCTTTGAAAGGCTTGTTCGGGCCAATCGTTTCGTCGGTGTCGTTGGGTCCGGAGCCGGAGACGAGCACGACGGCGGTGAAGGGGCCGTTGCCATTGGGAAGAGCGAGCGTGCCGGGCATCTGCCACTGGCCATCGGAAACGGTGACGGATTCTTCGTGAAATTTGCTCGGATCCGCGTAGGGCGGAGGGGTCCAAGGCGCAGCGGCCGGCGCCTCTTGGGAATTTCCCGCCGGAACGATATGCAATCCGGCGATATGCCCGCTATCGTCGAACGCCAGGATGATGTTGACCTGTCCTTTTTCGAATGTGCAGGCTACCGTGGCGACGTGATGCGCGGATTGATCGATTACCTGCGTCGAGTTGATTTTTTGAAAGGCGCCTTCCCGGCTGATCACCTGATCCCAGCCCGGACCGAGCTTGTCGGCGGGAACCGCGGCGGCCATAGTAGGGTCAAATAGCGCGAAGACTTTGTCGAATTGGCGCGCAGCGAGGTCGTTGACGACTTCGTTGGCACGGGCTGAATAGTCGGGCGCGGCAGATGCCGCCTGCTGCTGGGTCGCCGCGCCGGCGAAAGCGAGCGGCGCACACGAAAATGCCAGAAGCAAGAAAGTTCGGCAAAGCGCCCGTGAGTTCACAAGCGCGATTCTAGCAGGGTTTTGCACGTCGAGCATGGTCTATCGAAGAGCACTCTTCGTGCAAACAAGAAGAGGCACACGCGGCTTATTCTTTTTCTCTCCGGCGCGCAAAGTCAGATGCCCGGAACGGCTACGGCATGGCCGCGTTCTGACCGGTGACGATGGGATCGTCGGCGGTGGCCACCGCGCCCTTCTTATCCGCGCCGTGAATCTTGCCGTCTTTGTCGAGGAGAAAGGAGCGGTCGCCGCTCTTTCCATATTGTTCGGGAAGGGCGGCGATTTCGAAGCCCGGATTTTCCGAGCCCGCGGGCGTGATGACGCGGTAGCGGAACTTGTAGCCGTTGTTGGCGCCGGCGGCCAGAGAAGCGTCGAGCAATTTCGCGGCGCTCGGCGAAACGCCGCCCTGCGCGGGCGGGCCGAGTTGCGCGAGGCTTTCGGGAAGTTTGCCGAAGGCGCTGCGGTAGGTGTCGACGGCCTGGGCGATGCCGAGCAGGGTGTCGATGGCGGATTCTTCACGCGCTTTGAGGGCCTGAACGTCCCACTCTTTTTGCAGGGCGGGAATATCGATCAGGAGCAAGCCGAGGGAGAGCAGCTTCCAGTTGCCGTCTTCGCGCACCAAACCCACGCGAATCTTTTCGCCGGTGGCGATGGTTATGGAAATGTAGGCGAGATTGTCGTGGATGCTGGGAGTATCGAGAGTGAATTCCTGCGTAGCGTCGGTGGCTTCGCAACGCATCTCCGGCAGGCCTTCTGTGCTGGTGGAGAGGAGCGGGCGGCCGGGCGTGTCGAGAAGCACGAAGCGCTCCATGAAGGAGATGCGCTCGTCGGAGGGGAGCTTATTGAAGGCGGCTGTGTTTGCGACGGTCAAGTAGGAGGAAAAGTTGGCGTTGTCCTGGCGGCAAGCTGCGTTGAGGGCGGCCATGAGCGCCGGAGCGGGCCCGTTGTCCGGCGCGGGCGGCGATTGGGATTGGGCCCGGGCGGGCGGAGAAAACAAAACAGCGATCAGAGAGAGCGCGGCGAGGCTTTTGGTCATGACTTTGCGCGCGAGAAAATCGCGGCGAGGTCCTTGGTGAACTTCGAGCGCGGCATCACTTCGGTGCAACCGGCCTGGCGGGCGCGTTGCGCGAGGTCCGTTTGCACATGGGAGAAAAAAGCGACGACAGGAACCTGCGAATCGCGGGAACACAAGGAAGCGATGGTCTCGACCGGCGCTTGGCGGGCATTCAGGTCGACGACAACCAATTTTGGCGCTGCGTGATTGATTTCCGCCAGCAATGCGTCGCCGGAACTGAACGATTTCATCTCTACGCCGGAGTGCTTGGCGGTCTCCAGCATTTTGGCTTGAAAGAAAATGTCGTCCACCAGGGCCAGGATTTGCGCCACGAATCCTCCGGGAAGAATCTTTATGGATGTATCACGCGCGTGCGCGGCGGACAAGATGCAACTGAGCGCATCGGGCGATTTCGCAGTTCTGTAGGATGCGGAATCGCGGCGAATGGCTTTGCGGGCGCGCGGGGGCCGTTTCTTTGGCGCGGCGAGTTGGAGTATATATAAAGGAGCGACGCGTATCGCCCGGGGGGACGAACGATGAAATCCGCCATGAACCAGGCCACGTTGCCGGGCCTGGAAGTGCTGGAGCAAACACCGATCATTTTGGAGAAGCTGGTGTCTCTGGCGACGGAAGAGCAACTGCAGTGGAAGCCTTCGATGGAGCGCTGGTCGATCAGCGAGGTGCTGGCGCATCTGGCGGACGTGGAAGTGGCGGGATTTCGTGAGCGCGTGGAACGCATGGTACAGACGGATATGCCGCAACTGGCGCTGTACGACCAGGAAGCGCAGTACAAGGCGGGAAGATATTCGGGAGGAAAGGCGCGCGAGCATTTGAAAACTTTCTGCCACGAGCGCGACAGGAGCGTTTCCTGGCTGCGGTACATGCCGGAAAGCATTGTGGCGCGCAAAGGCCAACACGAGCAGCTGGGGCGAATCAGCGTGGGGCAATTGCTGAACGAGTGGGCGTTTCATGATTTGGGCCACATCCGGCAGATCGCGGAGCTTTTCCGTTCCCGCGCGTTCTACCCGGCGATGGGGCCCTTCCAGAAAATCTATACGATCAGACCTTAGCTGAAAAAAAAGTGGCGAGTGGCTAGTGGCGAGTGACCAGCGAAGGCGCAATTCCAACCGAGCCATTGCTTCGACAGCGCCTTCGATGGTGAGCTCTTCATAATGGACGAACTTTCGCAGCGCGTTCTGCAGGTGTATGACGAACTGGGGCGGGAAACTCTCGATTTGCATGCGCTGCGCGAACTGGCCGGCGGGAATGACCCGGCGCGGCGGGACGCGGTGGTGGGAGCGGTGGAAATGCTGGAGCGTGCGGGGGATCTGGAAGTCAGCGGGGAAGCTGATTTCTACCGGCGGACGGAGCAGGGGCGGCTGGCCGTGGCGAAGCCGCTGGACGTGACGCTTTATTCGCGGCCCAAATGCAAGTTGTGCGATGAGGCGCGCGAGGCCATCGCGCCGATCCTGCGGGAATTCGGCGGCACGTTGCGCGAAGTGAATATCGATGAGGATGAAGAGTTGCGCGAGCTGTATACGAATGATGTGCCGGTGGTTTTTCTGGGCGCGAGGGAGTTTGCGCGGCACA
>JASHQB010000106.1 GCA_030037775.1 Candidatus Acidiferrales bacterium | reverse complement strand
TCTCATCCTTGACAATACCGCTGCAGCCTGCGTACGCTCACCGGCGGACAATCAAGCCAAATGGGTCCCGACCAATACTTGGGATGGTTGGCGCTCGCGCTCACTCCAGGCCTCGGCGCGCGCCTAACGGGCAAGCTGCTTCGTGAATTTGGCAGCCCGGAAGCCATCTTTAGCGCTTCGCTAACGGCCTTGGAAGCGCAACAGATCCCGGCGGCGGTGGCACAGGCTATTCATTCCCGCCAGCCGATGAGCGCGGCCGCCAAGGAGCTTTCGCAGGCGGAGGCGGCGAAATGCCGGCTGATTACTTGGGACGAACCGGTCTATCCGCAGTTGCTGCGGGAAATCTATGATCCCCCGACACTTCTGTATGTCAAAGGAAACACAGAGCTTCTGAACCGCCACGCGATTGCCATCGTGGGCACGCGACGGCCGACGCCCTATGGGAATCAAATGGCAGAGAGGCTGGCTCGGGACCTGGCGGCGCGTGGGCTGGTTATCGTGAGCGGGCTGGCGCGCGGAATTGATGCCACGGCGCACAAAGGGGCGCTAGGGCCGGCCCAGGGGACGACGGCCGGGGTACTCGGCTGTGGGATAGACGTTATCTATCCGAAAGAGAACCGAAAGATTTTTGGTGAAATTGAGCAGCGAGGGGCCATCATATCGGAGTTCCCAATGGGAACGTTTCCTGCGCCGCAGAATTTCCCGATACGCAACAGGATCATTGCGGGAATGGCGCGCGGGGTTGTGGTCGTGGAGGGCCAGCAGTATTCGGGCTCGTTGATCACGGCCCGGCTGGGGATGGAGTTTGGCCGTGAAGTGTTCGCTGTGCCGGGCAACGCGACTCAGCCGGCCAGCTTTGGACCGAACCAGCTGATTAAGCAAGGCGCTAAACTGGTGACCGGCTGGGAAGATGTGGTCGAGGAGCTGCCGACGCCGATTCGAGCCGAGCTCGTGCCAGTGGAGACAACGGATGGCGCGCAGCGGGCATCGCTTGTGGAAGCGAGCCTTGCGCCGGCCGAGAAAACACTCTACGCCTTGTTGGAAGTAGACTCGTCGAAGCATGTGGACGAACTGGTCGAGCAGTCGAAGATGAATTCGTCGGAAGTGCTATCCGCGCTCTTTGAGCTAGAAATGAAAGGTCTGGTGCAACAATTGCCGGGCAAGCAGTTCCTGAAAGTGATGCTGTAACCCGCAGGAAGCGGGAAAGGAAACGAAGGGATTTATGGGCCGTTCTCTAGTGATCGTAGAGTCGCCGGCAAAGGCGAAAACGATCAATAAATATTTGGGCCGGAACTATGCCGTGCGGGCATCGTACGGCCACGTGAAGGATCTGCCCAAGAAGGAGCTGGGCATTGACATCGCGAAGAATTTCGAACCGACGTACGCAGTGATCCCCGGCAAGTCAAAAATTCTGAATGAGCTGAAGAAGCTGGGCAAAGAAGCAGACGCGATCTACGTGGCTACCGACCCGGACCGCGAGGGCGAAGCAATTGGCGCGCACCTGGTCGAGTTCCTGACCGGCACGGAAATCGCCGTAGAACCGGAAGAGAACAATAATAGTAATGGTAACGGTAAGACAGTCAAGAAGGGCAAGAAGCCAGAAGCCAAAAAGGTCAAATCCAACAGAAACAAGGTGGATCGGCGAAAAGTGTTTCGAGTGATGTTCCACGAGATTACGCCGAAAGCCATCAAGGCCGCGTTCGAACATGCGGGAGCGTTGAACACCAATCTCGTCGATGCGCAGCAAGCGCGGCGCGTGCTGGACCGCCTGGTGGGCTACAAAATTTCGCCGCTGCTGTGGGACAAAGTTCGCCGGGGCCTCTCGGCCGGCCGCGTGCAGACGGTGGCGCTGCGGCTGATCGTAGACCGCGAGCGAGACATTCGCGCCTTCGTTCCCAAAGAATACTGGACGATTCATGCCATGCTCGCCGGCGCGGAACCGCCGCCGTTTGAAGCCAAATTGTGGCGCTACAAGGGCGAAGAAATCGAAGTTCCGAATGAGGAAAAGGCCAAAGAGATCGTTGACGCCGTCGAACGTGCCTCATGGCAGGTTGCGAGCGTCAATCAGAAGGAAAAGCGCCGCTGGGCGCCGCCGCCGTTCACCACGTCCAAACTGCAGCAGGCCTCCTACAATCGCCTGCGGTTTTCCGCGAAACGCACGATGACGCTGGCGCAGCGCCTCTATGAGGGCGTGGATCTCGGCGACGAAGGCTCAGTCGCTTTGATCACTTACATGCGCACGGATTCCGTCCATGTATCGAATGATGCCATCGCGCAAGTCCGGGATTTTGTGGGCTCGAGTTACGGCCCGAACTATTTGCCGGAGAAACCGAACTTCTTCAAATCCAAGAAGCAAGCGCAGGAAGCGCACGAAGCGATCCGGCCCACCGACGTCACCCGGTCACCCGAAGACGTGAAGCGCTATCTGGACGAAGACATGTTCAAGCTGTATCAGCTTATCTGGCAGCGCTTCGTGGCTTCGCAGATCGTCCCGGCAGTCTTCGACCAAACAACAATCGATATCGCCGCGGGCGATTACACGTTCCGGGCGAGCGGTTCGGTGATGAAATTCGACGGCTACCTGGCTGCCTATTCCGCTTCACGGGAAGATGAAGACAAGGGCGAAGCCGCAGACGCCGTTCCGGGCGCAGCGCCGACCGCCGAAGACGATGCCGACGCCGAGGGCCGCACGCTTCCGCGCGTCACCGAGGGCGAGAAGTTGGAGCTGCAAAAAGTAAGGCCGGACCAGCACTTCACCGAGCCTCCGCCACGCTACACCGAGGCTACGCTAGTCAAGGAGCTGGAAGAGAAAGGCATCGGCCGTCCTTCCACCTATGCCGCGATCATTTCGACAATCGTCGAGCGTGAATACGTGACCAAGGATCAGGGCCGCTTTACGCCCACTCTGCTGGGCGAAAAAGTGAGCGACTTGTTGGTCAAAAGCTTCGAGGATATTTTCGACGTCGGCTTCACTGCGCGACTCGAAGATGAGCTGGACGAAATCGAGGAAGGAAAACTCCCCTGGCGGAAATCCGTCAAGGTTTTCTGGAAGCACTTTGAAGACGATCTGGAAAAAGCCGAAGGGGAAATGGAGTCCTACAAAGCCGGGATTCCCACGGACGAAGTTTGCCCGAAGTGCGGCAAAGGAAAACTTTTGGAGCGCATCAGCCGCCACGGCTTTTTCCTCGGCTGCGAGCGCTATCCGGACTGCGATTACATCCGCGACATCGCGGAGGCCAGCGAGGAAGTTGAGGGCGCGAACACGGTTGAGTACTGCCACAATTGCGGTCGTGAAATGACGATCAAACGCGGGCGCTTCGGCGCATTTCTGGCCTGCTCCGGTTATCCCGATTGCAAGACGACGCGCCGCCTTGCGGCCGGCACACGCAAAGCGCGCCAGCCCGACGAGCCGCTGGATGAAAAATGTCCGCAGTGCGGCGAGCAGCTCTTGAAGCGCCACGGTCGCTTCGGGGAATTCATCGGCTGCTCGAAGTATCCGAAATGCAAGTACACGCGCCCGATCACCCTGGGAATCAAGTGCCCGAAGTGCGGCGAAGGCGAATTTGTGCGCCGGGGAACTGCCAAAGGCCGGGGGCGCGGCCGGATTTTCTATGGTTGCAGTCGCTATCCGGATTGTGACTTCACCACGCCGTACGAACCGCTTCCGGAAGCGTGCCCGAAATGCGGCGCGCCATTCATCGTGTTGAAGCGGAACAAGCAGGGTGTCTTTCGTTCTTGCCTCAAAGACGGTTGCGATTGGGAGATTCAAGCGCCGGAAGAATCGCCCGTGCTGACCGTCGAACCGGACGCCGTGACCGTGAAAACGTAGCGTATCCAGACCGCTATGCAAACGATCCAAACCGCCCTTGCAAAATTCCTACATTATCTGCAGTACGTGCGTAACGCCTCGCCCAAGACAATCGAGAACTATAAGGTAGATTTGGAGCAATTCCTGGCCTACGTGACGCCGCCGGGCGAGAAGCCGATGGCGCTCGACGCCGTGGATCATCTGGTGATACGGGAATTTGTAAATCATTTGTACGACCGCGGGCTGGAGAAAAGCTCCATCGCGCGAAAGCTGGCAGCGTTGCGTTCATTTTTTCGTTTCTGCGTCCGCGAGCACGTGCTGAAGCGCGACCCCGCTTGCCTGGTATCGCGCCCCAAGCTGCCGAAGCGGGTGCCCAACGTTTCTACGCCGGAAGAGATGAAGAATCTGCTGGACCTGATGACTCCCGAAGCGATCGCGCAGGCGACGCGCAAAAGAAAGGGTTCTCAGCGCCCGCCGGTGAAGCGCAGCGCAGCTGCGCAGGATCGCGCGCTGCGGGATCGCGCCATTCTGGAGATTCTGTACGCATCCGGCTTACGCGTGAGCGAACTTACCGGGCTCGACATCACGAGCATCGATGCGGCCGAACGGATGATTCACGTCTATGGCAAACGGCGCAAAGAACGCGTGGTGCCTTATGGCAGCAAGGCCCACGAGGCGCTGGAGCAGTACTGGCCGGCAAGGCAGAGGATTATCCAGCGCGCCAAATCGGATGCGCGGATCAAAGCCGTGTTTCTGAACAAAAGCGCCGGCCGCCTGACCAAACGCATGGTCTTTGAGATCGTCAGAAAGTATGCCCGGCTGCTTACGCACAATTTGGATTTGCATCCCCATTCTTTGCGGCATGCTTTCGCCACCCACCTTCTTGCCGACGGAGCTGATCTGCGGGCCATTCAGGAGCTCCTGGGCCACGCTTCGCTTTCCACCACACAGCGCTACACCCACGCCACAATCGAGCAGCTGATGACGGTTTACGACAAGTCCCATCCTCACGCCTGATGTTCGCAGGGCTTTTGTTGACGACTCCCGAAGTTTGACCATTAAGGAAAAAGTCAGCTAGCATCGAATCTGCTCTTTGCATCCGCATTTTCGTTCTGGTTGAAGGCTCGCTATGGCCAAGCATGTCATCGTCGGCACCGCTGGACACATCGACCACGGCAAGTCCGCGCTGGTGGAAGCGCTCACGGGTACGCATCCCGACCGGCTCGAAGAAGAGAAGCGCCGGGGAATCACCATTGATCTGGGCTACGCGTTCCTGGATCTGGGCGATGTGCAGCTGGGTTTCGTGGATGTGCCGGGGCACGAGAAGTTTGTTCGCAACATGCTCGCCGGCGCCGGTGGAATCGACGTGGTGCTGCTGGTTGTGGCCGCCGACGAATCCATCAGACCGCAAACGCGCGAGCATTTTGAGATTTGCCGCCTGCTGGGAGTCGAGCGTGGACTGGTGGTCATCACGAAAACCGATTTGGCCGATGCCGATGCTCTGGGACTCGTGAAGCTCGAGCTCGAAGAATTCGTGCGAGCTTCGTTTCTCGAAGGCGCACCCATTGTCGCGGTAAGCGCTCGCACCGGAGCGGGGCTCGACGAACTGAAGCGCGAGCTGCTGCGCATCGCGCAGGATACGCCGCGAAGGAACGCTTCGCACCATGCGCGGCTGCCGATCGACCGCGCGTTTCTCATGCCCGGATTCGGAACGGTGGCGACCGGCACGCTGATTTCCGGCACGCTCAAACCGGAGCAGGCGGTCGAATTATTTCCAGTGGGCAAACTGTCGCGCGTGCGCGGGCTGCACTCGGGTGGCCACATGGTGGCGCAAGCGAGCGCGGGCCAACGGACGGCCGTCAATCTTGCAGACATCGACCTTGCCGAGATTGAACGCGGAATGGTGCTGGCCACCGCAGGCGTGTTTCGTTCCACCAGCCGGCTGGACGCGCGGATATCGCTCTTGCCTTCTGCGCGGGCGCTAAAGGCGCGCTCGCGCGTCCATTTTCACTGTGGCGCAGCGGAGAGAATTGCAGAGATGGCCTTGCTGGATAAAGACCAGCTCGCGCCAGGCGGCACGGCGCTGGCGCAGCTTCACCTCGACGCGCCTACGCTTGTGTTGCCAGGCGACCGCTTCATCATCCGGCAATTTTCGCCTGTTGTGACCATTGGCGGAGGGGGCGTTCTGGACGCTCTCGCGAAGCGCCACAAGCATCGGGACACGACTGTAGTTCAGTTCCTGGCCACACTGGAAAACGGGAACTCCGATGAAATTCTCCGCGCCATCATTGCCGCAGATGCGCACGGCGTCGATATGACGCAAATCGTTTCGCGCACCGGATGGCTCGAAAGCGAGTCGCGCGAGGCCGCGCGAAAGCTTGTTGAAGCGAAGAGGATTCAAATCGTTTCCGCGCAGCCCTGGATCGCCATTTCATTTGAAGGGATGGAGGCATTGCTGCTCGCGATAGAGCGTGAGGTAGACGATTTTCATGCGGCGAATCCCCTTGCGCCGGGCATTGCCAAGCAGGAGTTGCGCGGGCGTGCCGCGGCACGCCCGCGCATGGAAGTATTTCGCGCCGCCTTGGAAGAGCTTGTCCGCCGGGGGAAAATCGCGGTTACGGGCGATACGGTACAGCGCGCCAAACGGGAAATTGCCCTTTCCGAGCAGGAATCGAAAGCGAAGGAACAGATCGCGCGGGAGTTCGAGCGGGCAGGGCTCGTGGCGCCGGCAGTGAGTGAAGTCCTGAGCCGCGTCGCGGTCGACTCAACGCGCGCACAAAAGCTGCTGCAAATGCTCATCCGGGAAAAAACGCTGGTGAAGGTCACCGAAGAAATGGTGCTTCATACAGCCGCGCTAGTAAAGCTCTCGACCCTTCTCGCCGGATACAAGCGCGCCCATGGCGAGCGGCTGCCGATCGCGGCCTTCAAGGAACTGGCCGGCGTAACCCGGAAGCACGCCATACCGCTGCTGGAATACATGGATCGGATGCGGTTAACTCGGCGCTCGGGTGACGAGCGTGTTATACTGTAGACACGGTCGGTTCTGGTTGGACGCCATGCTGCGTGACGGCTTGCCAGTGAGGCCCGGCAAGGAGGCTTTATGGAACTGAGCCCAATGCATCTGCTGCTGATCCTGATTATCGTGGTGGTATTGTTCGGCGGCCGCAGAATCCCCGAATTGATGCGTGGCCTGGGCCAGGGCATCAAGGAATTCAAGCAAGGAATGCGCGACGAGCCGAGTTCACCGCCTCCCCCGTCGACTACCACTCCGGCTCCTCCGATTGAGCCCAAGAAGTAACAAAAACCACAATTCGGGATCCTAGCGAGCGCGGCAGCCTACGGGTTGCCGTTTTTTTTTTCGAGCCCGAGAGACAAGGTCGATTAGTGCAACTTGAGTTCGCGCAGAATCGCGTAGAGGCGCGAGAGAGGCAAACCCATCACGTTGAAATAGCAACCCTCCACGCGTGGAATGAACTTTCCTCCGCGCCCCTGGATGGCGTATGCGCCGGCTTTGTCAAACGGCTCTTCGGTTCGAATGTATTCGTCGATTTCGCTCTCCGAGAGAATTCCAAGTTCCACGCGCGTTTTTTCGACCACCACAATCGTTCGCTCTGACTGCCTAACCAAAACAGCCAGTCCTGTGAAGACGTCGTGCCATCTGCCGCTCAAGCGGCGGAGCATCCTTCGCGCATCGTCGGCAGACCTTGGTTTACCCAAGACATCTCCGTCGAGAGCCACAACCGTGTCCGCCGCCACGATAGCGCTGTAATCCTTCTGACGTTTCGCGCGCAACCTGCTCATGGCCGTTCGTACCTTCAGTTCGGCGACGCGCCAAACGTAGACCGGCGGCGCCTCTCTGGGTGAGCGCGATTCGTCGATCTCGGAGGGAAAAACCTCGAAATCGATTCCGGCGTTGCGCAGAATCTCTGCCCGCCGAGGAGACGTAGAAGCAAGGATCAGTTTCATTTATCGCGTACACCCCATCGCAGCAACCGTCTGCTTCATGAAGCCTCGGCAAGCGCAGCTATCTTTTCCGGCCAGTCAACCTTAGCTATATGTCTCACAGGAACCGTTGGCCCAGGGAATTCATTCCGCCGAATGATGCGAGTGACTTAGATGACGACCGATTCTTGATATTCGCCGAACGCGGCACGCAGCGTATCGGAAATTTCGCCAACTGTGGCGTAGGACTCAACCGCCGCAAGAATGGCGGGCATCAGGTTTTCAGTCGAGCGTGCGCGCCGGCCGATTTCATCGAGGGCGGCCTGTGTCTTCAGGCTGTCCCGCCGAGCCCGCAGCCCTTTCAACCGCGCGACTTGCGATCTCTCCACTTCCGGATCGATACGCAGCGTGGGAATCTGGCGCGCTTCATCTTCTGTGAAGCGATTCACGCCAACCACGGCCACTTCTCCGCGTTCCACCGCCCGCTGGTATTCGTACGCTGCCTGCTGCACTTCCGTCTGGACAAAGCCGACCTCGATGGCGCGCAGCATCCCGCCGAGCGAGTCGATTTTTTCGATATACGCTACCGCGCCACGCTCAATTTCGCTGGTCAGATGCTCGATGGCATACGAACCGCCGACCGGATCGATGGTATTCGCTACCCCCGTTTCCGCCGCAATGATCTGCTGGGTCCGCAGCGCCAGCAGAGCTGATTGCTCGGTTGGAAGCGCGAGCGCCTCGTCGAGGCTGTTCGTGTGCAGCGATTGGCAGCCGCCCAGAACCGCAGCCAGAGCCTGAAGCGCTACGCGCACCAGATTATTCTCCGGCTGCTGAGCAGTGAGCGTGGAGCCGCCGGTCTGCGCGTGGAAGCGGAGGAGCATCGACCGTTCATCCTTCGTGCCGAAGCGTTCGCGCATGATGCGCGCCCACAACCGCCGCGCGGCGCGAAACTTCGCCACTTCGTCGAGCAGTCCATTGTGCGAATTGAAGAAAAATGAAAGCTGCGGCGCGATATCGTCCGCCTTCAGGCCGGCCGCGAGCGCGGCGTTAACATAAGCGACCGCGTTGCCGAGCGTGAACGCAACTTCCTGCACCGCCGTCGAGCCGGCTTCGCGGATGTGATAGCCGGAGATAGAAATCGCATTCCAGTTGGGAACTTCCGCGTGGCACCACGCGAAAATATCGGTGACGATGCGCATGGCCGGACCGATCGGATAAATGTACGTTCCACGCGCGATGTATTCTTTCAGGATATCGTTCTGCACCGTCCCGGAGAGCCGCCGCAGATTCGCCTTCTGTTTCTTCGCCACGGCGACGTACAAAGCCAGCAAAATCGCCGCGGTGGAATTGATGGTCATTGAAGTGGAAACACGATCCAATGGGATGCCGTCAAAAAGTGTTTCCATGTCTTCCAGTGAATCGATGGCCACGCCGACTTTACCCACCTCACCAAAAGCGAGTTCATGGTCCGAATCCATGCCGATTTGCGTGGGAAGGTCAAACGCCACGGAGAGCCCCGTTTGTCCCTGCGAGAGCAAATAACGATAGCGCTGGTTCGATTCCGCGGCAGTGCCGAAGCCGGCGTACTGCCGCATGGTCCACAGCCGGCCGCGGTACATGGTGGGATAAATGCCGCGCGTGAAGGGAAACTCTCCCGGAAAGCCGATGTCACGTTCCGCGTCTAGACCGCGAAGGTTTTCAGGGCCGACAACGGTATCGATGGGCAGAGTTCCGGGCGGCATTTTTCTGTCCAGTTTCTCCTCGACTCTGGCGGCGTCCTTCGTCATCGGTTCTTCGCCAGGCTTATTTCTTCATCGCACAGGTCCGTCAGCGGACGCGGCGCGCGCTGCGAAACGACGAAATGGAAAAAAATGCCAACACCGCGGTGTAAGCCGCCGCGAACGCGGCCATCCATTCGCCATCCGGCTGATGAATTTGCTTCCAGCAGGCCGCGCCGGCATAGATGGCAAAGAGTGCAAAGAGCGTGCCCGCGGCTTCGTGGAAAAGCTGTCGGGCCAGCTTCCAGAAGGCGCGCAACATCGTGGCGCCCGCGCGCCACCCTGCCTCGATCCAGTTCGGCCCAAATGTTGAACTCATGCGCTCATTCTATTATATCCGGAGAAGGGTTGCCGGGTCCCGCACCAGGACTTGTATCTTGTGCGGCAGCGCCTTAAAATCAGGACAGGGTCAGGAGGTAAACAGTGCGTCTCGATGACCATCTCAAGGCTTTGCTTCGCGAATTGGGGCACGCAATTAACGACTCCGTCGCAGACTCGGAGAAGATCGCGGAAGCAATCAGCAACGTTCGCGCGGCCGGCTATGACATCGTGCTCAAACTCGACGCCACCATTGGACTGGCGCAGCGGCCCCTGCAAGACGAGAAGATGACGACGCACGACCGCCGGTTCTTGGAGGCTCTGCACATTCGCGTGGATGAAGAAGTGCTCGATGAACAGGCGGCTGACGCGAAGGTAGAAATCACGCAGCAGGACATCAAGTTTCTCAAGTCGCTGAAGATTTCACTCGACGATGAAGTCTAAAGGTGCAGCGCTCGTTGCATTCTTGATGTTGGCCGGGGCGCTCGCTCCGGGCCGAACCCATGCGCAAGAAACCACCGGCAGCACCATTACCGTACAGCCGAAAACGGTAAAACCTGCCAAGATCAAGATCGACACATTCCGGGGCGAAGTGGTGCGGATGAATACCGTGTCCATCGTTGTCCGAGATCCTAAGAACTCCTACGTCGTACGCACATTCACTTTTTCGCCCGACCTCACCAAGAAACTGCGAGATTTGATCGGACGTGGCGGATACCAGCCTGGTGATTCCGTGACCATCCGCTTCGCGCATGGCGGCTCGATAGCTCAGGTGATAAAGGGCAAGCCCTCCAAGGCCTATTGACGTATCGTTGTAGCTGTTTTCCGGAAGGTTCCATGATTCGCCTCGCCGCAGTCGCTGGACGTTTTTATCCTGCTGATCCTCTTCAGTTGAAAAAACAGATTGATGAGTTCACGCTTCCAGCACCACCAAAAGCTTCGGCGCTTGGTTGCATCGTTCCGCACGCGGGATATGTGTATTCCGGACGCGTGGCTGGAGCCGTGTACGCTTCCTTAAACTTGCCTTCGCGATTCATTCTTCTGGGCCCTCGCCATTATCTGCAGGGTGAGCGTTTGGCGATGCTTTCGGAGGGAACCTGGGAGACTCCGCTCGGCGAGGCCCGCATGGACAGCGCGCTGGCCGCGGAGTTGAAGAATGCGTTCCCGCTGCTTCGCGAAGACCCTGTGGCTCACGCGCCAGAGCATTCGCTCGAAGTGCAGTTGCCGTTTTTGCTGCGGCTCCTCGGGGATTTTATGTTTGCGCCGGTGCTCATCGGCACGGATCGCTTTGACGTGCTCGAAATGCTGGGGCACGCGGTAGCAAGCGTGGTACGTGCGCATAAGGACGCGGTGATGATCGTAGCCAGCTCGGACATGAATCACCGTGAAAGCGATGCCGTCACTCGGGTGAAGGATGGCAAGGCGATCGACGCCATTCTGGCGCTCGACGCGCGCCGCCTCTACGACACCGTGCGCCGAGAGAATATTTCGATGTGCGGTTACGGCCCTGCGGTGGCGATGCTAACGGCGGCCTGCGACCTGGGCGGGACAAAGGCGAACCTAGTCCGCTACGCCACTTCAGCCGAGGCCAGCGGCGACCACGATGATGTTGTGGGCTATGCCGGAATCACAGTGCAGTAGCGCTGGGAGAAGCGGAACTGGAGAGCGATCTTCGGTCGTAAAATCTTCCGCTCTCGAATCTGGCTCCTGTTAGTGCGGTCTTCCTGCACTGGCGGTGCTTCCGTGCTCCGCCGAACTAGAGGGCCCGGAAGGCGCTCGCGCCGCTGCCGAGGAATAGCCAGGCGCGGCGCCCATGGAGCCTTGCGGAGACGCATACTTTGAATCGGTGTAACTGGCCGGTGACATGGGGCTCGGCCGATGAGAAGGCATCGGCGGCACGGACATAGCGTTCACTGCCTGAAAAAACGCGCGCGACGGCGCCGAAGGCATGGCTGGATTCAGCTTCATCGTCGAAACGCCCGCGCCGACGAAAGCCAGCGAACGCTGCAAATGAGCCAGATCCGGCGCCGTAGGCACGAGCATTCTCGGCGCCGTCGGCGGATTCCCAGCCAAAGCGAGCATGGCCATCCCGGAAGCTTTTCCATTCTCCAGCGGCTCAGAGGAGCGAATCGGCATCTTTTGCCCGTCGGCCTCGGCGAACGCGAAAAGGCCAACGCTGTCGGCATGACCGAGCCGGCTCGTCGTCAACACCAGGCGCGACGGAGGCTTCCTGGTTGGCCGAACGACGAATCGTGCGAACCGCGAATTTCCAAAGGCTCCGTACCCGGCGCCGAATCCGGAACATCCGCCCATGATTTGCTCAAACATCAGCGGCGACCCACCTGAAAACGCCGCCGGCCACCATCCCACTTCATTTCCAGTTGAATACCAATCCACCGGCGCCGGATCCCAGGAACCAAAGTCCGACGGAAACCATGCCCAACCGCCGGAGGGTAGGTAGTTCCAACTTCCGAAATGATAGGGCGTCCAACCCCACGGCTCGGCGCTGACCCACGTCCAGCCGAGTTGGGGATAGAAATCCCACTGGCCATCCATAAACGGCATCCAGCAGTTCCCCACGCCATTGGGCTGCCAGCCGTAGCCGTAGCCCGCAAAGTAGTTCCACGCCCCGTAGGCGGACATATCCGCCAAGCCATAATTGAAGGGCGTATCAACATAGGAGGCGGACTGCGCAGTCTCCGCCTCCGTGGAGCGCGCACGCCCCACCGTCCAGCGGTCCCACTGATCGGGCTTGGGATTGGCGCTGAGCGCAACATTGGTGAGCTTCGCTTGATAAGCCAGAGTCTTTCCCTTCGGCACGACTTTCGTTCCGGTGGCAGAAGTAACCTCGACCGCACCCCCCATGACGCTGACGGAAGCCCCATCGTGGAAACAGTCGACGCGGAAAAACGCGTTCTTGGGCACCGCCACCGTTTCGCCGGAAGTCGAGAGCGTAAACGTATCACCGCGGCGCATCGACGTCAGGATGCTCATCGTACCTTGGGCGAGAGTGAGCTTGGTGATGCGTCCGCCGTCGGCGAGGGCAAGCTCGGTAAACTGCACGAGGGTATCGCGAGAAATCCACGCGGTCGTGCCGTCTTCGAACTCAATCTCCGCATAGCCGTTGTTTGTGCCGACGGTTACGCCCTGGGTCACGGGCATGTTCTGCGCGGCAGCTTCCCATGCGGGATGGCCAGGACGGGACAGTTGAACGTCTCCACTGACGAGACTCACGCGCACGATGCGCGCATAGCTCAAATCTGAGGCTTGTGCCGGTCGCGGCACACTGGTAAGCGTCAGAGTTGCACAGCCGAGAAGGAAAAGACCAAAACTGAAATAACGCCGCATCGTACACCTCCCGGGGCGGCTGGCAGGGAGGGTCGTCGCCCCACGCCGAACTATTACGGCGAATGCACTTTAGCTTTGTGTATGGTCGCGCTTCGGCCGACCGGCGTCAAGCGGAATCAGGAAACGACGAGCTGTCTCAGGGGAATTCAGACCGGAAGAGTCAGGGGCTGATTCGGCGCAGATGGACCGACCATCGAAAGCAGCAAACTCCGCAAACGAGAGCGGTCTTCCAATTCCATTCCGACCGTCTCGACTCCGGCCTGGTTTGACTTTGCGAATCGGACGAGCACATTCAAACGAATCGGCCGCATGCCAGTCGAGATGCGCAGGCTGGCGGACGTGCCAACAGAAAGCTGGACGTCCCCGCTAAGCAGCCCTCCCTCCAAACTAAGAACCTGGACGGCCGGTTGATACTTTCCACGCTGTGACTGGATCAGAGCAGGCATGGGACGGGTCATGCGGATTCGTTCATACCGGCGATAGCGCACAAAGTCGCGGTCCCGCTTTGCATCCAGCGGCGCCAGATTCGATAGCCGCGCGTCCAAGCCGGAGCCAGCAAGAAGAGCCGGCGCCCGTTCCGGATCGAGCTTCACAAGGGCCTGAGCGGCCGCCAATCGCATTTCGTGCGGATAAGCCCAGCGCCAAGTTCCCTTGGCCTCGACAAAGCGCAAGAGATCCCCCTCCATTTCGGGAATGCGAAGGCGACCTAGCGCTTCGATAGCCTTGACGCGGAGGAAATCGGACGTGTTGGGCAGCGAATGGCCTTGGGCAATCTGTAACACATCGGGCGCGACGCTGACGTCGCCGCACATTCCAACCTCATCGAGCGCCATGGGCACAATCATGGGATCGAGGCTCCCCATCATGCGCATGAGCGTTCGCCCTCGCTCCGGCCCTCCGGCAATGGAAAGCTGACGCAGCGCTTCGTCATGCGCGGCTCGTTCACCGGAACGTATGCGCTGGGGCAACAACTCTTCAACGACAACCGGTTCGACGCGGCTCAACAGTCCCACGACGCGGACCGCGCTTCCGACCGGTGCAAGCTCCAGCGTCTGGCGGAGGTGTGCTTTGACCGGTTCGCCAATCGCGCGAGCCATTGCCACCACGGTTTCCCGTTCCGAGGCGCGCGTAACGCGCATGAGGCGGCTGGCAAGCTGACCGGCGACGGCTTCCGGGGCGCGGCGAAGCACGTCCACAAGCTCCGGCCGCGGCACTGAATCCTTCAAACCCTCTTCAATGAATTCGGGAACACGGTTATTGAGGCCGATGCGTGGCCCCAAATTCCTTGTCCAGCTGGGACGGGATTTCTCGAGAGCCGCCAATGTGTCGAGAGAACGGCGCACAGCGGGGAATTCGCGCTGCTCGGCGGCCTTCTGACTAAATTTGACAAAGGCGGCGCTAAGCAAACTCTGCAGTTCGGCGTCACGTTCGCGCGAAAGCTGCTCGCCAACTGTGCGCACAGCTTCATCCAAAGGCGCGCCTCCCACATCCGTATAAATATCCGCTATCTGCATCACGCCGTTGACGGCTTCCCTCCGTGCTTCCGGATCTACATGACAAACGCAGCGCACGTACTGCATGAGAATTTTTTCCGACGACGCATCTCCGCGCCGTTGCTGCTCACGGACATGCTGCTGAATGTTTCTGGAAGGAACACGCCAGCACTCCGGCGAAAGCAAAACGTTCTGCCTGCGGTCCTCGGAAACGGAGGCCCAGAATTGCCGATAGAGGACATCGGTCAAGGAATCTGCCGTGATGCCTTGCTCCGCGAGAGACGCCTTGGTTCCCGCCTCAATTTCTTTGCTCAGCTTATCGAGTAACGGACGGACGGCGCCGGCATTGATCGCGCCGCTTTCAAAGCGCTCTGTCGCGCAGCGAATCGCGATGTCCGTCGACAGACGAAGCCACGCTGGGTCGTCCAGCCGGTTCGGGCGAAGCTTCGTCGTCATTTCCGTAAAGGTCTCTCGGAATACGGACTTCGCGTTTGCAGGAAGGGCATCGAACCGGTCCTTCCATGCGGTTCCGTCGCCAAGCTCTTCACGGGGGGAGGTTCGCGTCATGGTCACCAACTGCATCAGGTCATGTACTTCGTCTTCCGCGAGCAAACGATCCGCGGGATCCTGTCCAGCCCAGTGCGCTGTGCCCACAAGCTCTTCGCCGAATTCAAAGGACTTGAAACGGCGCACGCGCCGCGAACCCTGCTCGGCACCGGTCATCTCCGCCAGTTTTGCGGGATCGCGGAGCCAGTTTTGAGCGTCATTCGCGCCGGCAGGCACGAAGCGAAGTTCGTTAATACGAATTCCGGACTGCGAGTACTCGCCCAGCGAGTTTTTCAGGAACGTGCGCAGCTTGGAGGGCCTCACGGCCGCTCCCGTGAAGGCTTTAACGAAATCCACGAAGGACTCTTCAGACACGCCCGGCGCGAACAATACGCTGGCGATTCCTGCCTTGGTGAAAATCTGGGCCAAACTATTCTCCGCAGCTGTTGATTCAAGAACGGTACCGTCCAGGACGAGTTTGCTGCCGGAGGTGCCGATCATCAAACCGGTCGGGCCGGCTGCGTCGATGGCGGTTTTCAAGCCCTTCCAGGTGTCGCCGAATTGGCTTGCGGAGCGCGCGTGGTGCAAACCGTACAGCCGGACAAACTTCAACAGTGCGTTGAGGCTATGCACAAAACTTCGCGAAGCGGAGACCAGAGTCTCGCTGGTGCTGGGCATGCAGGAGACCTCGAAAGCTCTACATATCGTGCGCCTTTCCGCAGGGAGGGGGGAATGGTACTGAGGTACCAGGGTGCGCATTACGTCAACCGGCTGGTGCAGCTATAAGGCGCTAGCTAAACGACAGATTATAATATGGTTAGTAGAGCTACGCGGCCAAGCGCACCTGAATTTCCAGGCCTTGGAGGGCTGGACGTACGCGCCGGAG
This sequence comes from Candidatus Acidiferrales bacterium, assembly GCA_030037775.1. Taxonomy (GTDB): domain Bacteria; phylum Acidobacteriota; class Terriglobia; order Acidiferrales; family UBA7541; genus DAHUXN01. The sequence continues at coordinate 15,930 of JASHQB010000106.1, read as the reverse complement.
GATCTCGCTGGCCCAAAGAGTTTCACTGAGTACTACCACGGAGCCATCCTCGAAATTGCATACTGCGCAGAAGGAATAGGCTGGATAGGCGGAATGGTAAGCGTCGACTCCCTGGCGGGCTAGCTCGTTTTCAAGGGCCGAGTCAGCTGTGTTGAGCCGGCTACCCGCGCGCATGCCGAAAGTCTCGCCCTCAAACCTCTTGAACAAATCGAAGAGAGCATCCGCTTGCAACGAGGGAATGACAATCGATCGTTTGGAGGCCTCGCGATATTCGAGTTTCCGCGTCCGGCAGAACTCGCGGACACGGTCCAGGTGGCTGAAGAAATCGAGCACCCACGGCTGCTGGGCAACGATGGCCGGAAGCGCCATGCTCCACACGCGCGCGGCGTCCTCCCCGCGTACCGGTTCCCGGTCGGCGCCTTCGGCCAAATCGAGCCCCACGGCCCGCACGTCTTGCCCCAAATCAAGGGGTTCCACTTCCAAGGTAATCATTCGGCTTCGCCCTATTGCGGAAAGCGCTCGCGAAATTCCGCCGATTGCTTGCGGATTTCCAGCCAGTCAAAGAATGCATCCGGTTGTTCCAACCAGACAGAAAACCATCGGGCGACTTCCTCCTTTTCCTTTCGTTTTGCGGCGTCCACTTTGTGGTTACGGGCGATCATTTCCGCGCGCCGTCGCCCGAGGCGGGCGATTTCGAGCACGCGCGCTTCTCCTCCGCGTTCGCCTTCTGTTTCGAACTTTCGGAAGAGCTCGTCCAGACGCACCAAACATACTTCCGCTTCTTCCAGCGTGGCGAAGTGCAGCAAGTCCTGGAATTCTTCTTCGTATTGCCCCTGCGCATCTACGTGCACGGATACAACCACGCGCATTTTGGCTTCCATCAACACATCGGCAATGTAATCCGTGGAGGTCTTTCCGGCTTCGCCCCATTCGGCAATCAGCTTGCGACGAATCTGCTCAAGTTCCGCTGGCGTATAAACCGGCTTTTTCAAATCGCGCGCTGCGGACAAGATCATTTGTTTCTTCGCCGGCGATTTTTCGCTGGTCATTGCTGGTTGCTCACCTTCTTTTTCCGCCTAGCGTGTGCCGCAGACTGTTTTCCAACGGAGTGTTTCCGTGTGGTCACGCGCCGGGTTGCACGCACCGGCGGTGGCGGCTCCGGAGGCAATCCGGCGAGAATGCGCTTATATTTCTGCACGTTTTGATTGTGTTCTTCAAGCGTGCGAGCGAAAAAATGTCCGCCTGAACCATTCGCCACAAAGTAAAGATAATGCGTCTGCGCGGGGTCGAGCGCCGCGCGCAGTGAGGCATCGCCTGGATTTGCGATGGGTCCAGGAGGAAGACCGCGATGGAGGTACGTGTTATAGGGCGACTGCACGTGCAAATCTTCAGCGGTCACTTTTGGCGTGGGCTTTCCAGCCAAGTCGAGTGCGTATTGCACCGTGGGATCACACTGCAGCGGCAGACGGAGTTTCAGGCGATTGTAGAACACGCTGGCGACAATGGGCCGCTCCTGCGGCTGTGGCGTTTCTCGCTCCACCAAAGAAGCCAGCGTAACTACTTGAACCGGCGTGAGCGGAGGGATCAAGCGTGGGCGCGGCGCTGGCGCACGGTCCGGACCGGCTGCTTCGGCTGGCGGATCCTGCTGCGCGGTCGTTTGGATTTTGTCCCACTCCTCGCGAAATTCGCGCACCATCGTCGCGGCCATTCCTTGGGGCGAGACGTTGCGCGAAAATTGATAGGTCGACGGGAACAAAAATCCTTCGAGATCCTTGGCCTGCGGAGCGATATCCCGAACCAGCGACGGGTCGCTTGCCACAGTGAGAAATTCCGCTTTAGTGCAAAGCCGCTCGCGCTCGAGTTCCGTGGCGATATCAAACATGGTCCAGCCTTCCGGCACGACGACCAGGTGCACAAAGATATGCCCTCCGACAATTTGGGCAAATACTTGCCGCGGAGTGACCGGCTGATCGAACATGTACTCGCCAGCCTGCAGCACCCAGCGATGGTGGCGGTCACTCAGGAAAAGGAACGCCAAGCGGCTGTGAATCACGCCGTTTCGTTGAAGAAGGGTGGCGATGCTCCAACGCGAAGTTCCGCGCGGGATTTCGACGAAGACCTGCGGCGCCGAAAATCCGCGATACGGCCGCGCGAGCTCTCGCTTCAGCCATAGAGCTGACGCGCCACCGGCCACAATCAGAATTACGACAATAACGGCTACTTTTCGCATCGTGCATGAACCGGACGCTGCGATTTCCTACGGTTGTGCTGCTCATCCAGATATTGACGCAACAAAACGGCAGCGGCCAGCGCGTCTATATCTGCATTTTTCCCCAGGCCCAGCTCCGCTACGACTTGCTGGGCTTCCCAGCTCGTCAGGCGCTCGTCCCTGAGCTCGACGGGCAATCGCAATTCCTCGCGAAGGCGCGCCGCGAATCGCGCGGCTTCCTCCGCCATTTCGCTTTGAAGGCCGCTCAGATGCACGGGAGAGCCGACCAGGATTGCGCCGACACCGTTTTTTTTCGCCAAGTCGGCTAACTGCCGCATATCCGCGCGGCGATTCTTCCGCTGCATCGTCGCAAGGGGCTGCGCCGTCAAGCCCAATTCATCGGAAATGGCCAGACCGATCCGGCGCCGGCCGTAATCGATGGCGAGAATTCGCACAGGTTTTGGCGCAGACTTAGGAGGAGAGATGGTGCCGGCGGCGCGTGTGGAGGAAATCATTCACTTCCATTATAGCCTGCGGTGCCACACCACGGACGCCGCTGCGACTCAATGTGCACGCTCCTCAGGCTGGCGACCGCGCTTGCCGTCGGCCCACATTTCCCAAAGCCCCATCCGCTTCAACTGCCTGTCCATTCCGGTCTGCTGCATGAGGCGCTCGATCTGCGAGCGCGTCTGACGAATGCCCAGCCGGTCGGGCATATCCGCGACCGCGTATGCCGTGACCGCCGCGATCGCTTCGTTTTTCTTGAGTTGCGCAAAGTCGACCTTATCGAAGGTATCCGAAAAAGCGTGATAGTTGATGATGTAGTCGTCCGGGTCCTGATTCGCAATGAGCGTGGGCACGCCTTCGAGGAGAAAATCGAAATTATCCGTGCCGATTTCCACATCGGTTGTGTTTTTTAGCGGTCCGAACGAAGCGAGCGGCTTAAGCGCCTGGTCCAGGGCATCGGCGATATCTTCGCGTCCACCGAGCGAGTAACCGGTGACGCGGCCGTCCCCGGCGTCGAAAACGATCGCCGCGTCCATCTTGTCGAGTTCCGCGCGGTGCGCCAGGGCATAGGCCCAAGAACCGAGCATGCCCTGCTCTTCGCCGGTAAACAACACGAAGCGGATCGACCGCCTGGGAATCGAGCCGGACGCGCGGATTGCCCGCGCCGCATCAATGACCATGGCCGCATTGCATCCGTTGTCGAGCGCGCCGGTTCCCAATTCCCAAGAATCCAGATGCGCGGCCAAAATCACAAATTCCTCCGGCTTCTCGCTGCCGCGGATCTCCGCGACTACATTTTCCGAACCGGTCTGCCCGCTGATTTTGTTCGGCATCTCGAGATCCACTTTCACTGCTTGCCCGGTGGCAATAAATCGCGCGATCCGCAGTGCGTCTTCGCGCGCCACAATTGCCTGCGGCAAGCGGTCGATGGCGCCGTCCTGCGAAAAAATGTGGCGGTAAAGCAGCAGATAGGGGCGCGTGGACATCCACAGAATTGCCGCTGCACCAGCATCAATCGCTCGCTGCTCGACGGAGGGCTCACTGAGATACTCATTGAACAAGTCGTCCCAGGTCTTCAACAGATCGGTGTGGACCAGCAAAATAGCACCCTTCACAGAATCGCCCGCTCGCTTGAAATCCGCTTCCTGGCCCGTGCCAATATCCACGACACTTCCCGTGACGCCGCCCTCGGGCGTGGCCGGCGACCATCCCATTGATACCAAGTGCACCGGAAACGGCGCGGGCGAGAGCACGGTCAAATGGGTGCGGCCCTCAGCCCAGCCAGCTGGCAGAGTGAAATTCTCCGTCAGCACTTCGTCCACACCAGCTTGTCGAAAGGCATCCACCGCCCAATCGACTGCCTTCTCGGCTGCCGGCGAGCCCGTGATGCGCCCGCCAATTTCGTCGGTTAAGGCGCGGAGATTTGTTTCCAGCGGCGAAGGCCCCAGCGCATTCTTGATAATCGTTGGCGCCAAATCGGCACAAGACTGATGGATCGAGCAGCCGTACGTTCCTTGGGGGATTTTCGGCTCGAATGGCTTCTGAACCGGAGGAAGGCCTTGCGCGCCCGCTCGTCCCCCAAGGAAAGCAAAAGCAAGGAGCGTTGACGCAAGGAAAAAACTGATCTTGCGCGGGGTCATTGCCATTCGCCTCCCATCCATCCGAAGATTCATGATTCTGATGCTTTCTCGTGGCCGGCCGGATTATAGCAATGCTACACCGCGGTGTTCAGCTTCGCGCTGCAGCGATGCGATCGGCGACCTTCGCCACCTGCACCATTTCCTTTACGTCGTGGACGCGAACGATGTGCGCTCCAGCGAAAATGCTCGCGGCGACCGTGGCTGCGGTGCCCCAGACGCGTTGCTCGACCGGAGCGTTGTCCTGGCCGGCGCCAATGAACGCTTTGCGCGACGTGCCGACGACGACGGGATAGCGGAGGTGCCCTAGTTCCGGCAGTCGCGCCAAAATCTCGAAGTTTTGCCCGTAATTCTTGCCAAATCCAATTCCCGGGTCGAGCAGGATTTGCAAGCGTTCAATGCCTGCCCGTTTTGCGCGACGCAGCGCTTCGCGCAAGCTTTTGGTCACGTCGCGCATGACGTCAGGCGCAAACGGGCCTTTCTGCATCATTTGCGGCTTGCCGCGCATGTGCATCAGGATGATTCCTGTCCTTCGCCGCGCCACAAGGTCGGCAAGCTGCGAGTCAAATCGCAACGCGCTGATGTCGTTCACGATTTCTGCACCGGCGGAAATCGCCGCCTGCGCTACTTCGGCCTTCTGCGTGTCGACGGAAATCGGAATTTTCAGTTTGCCGCGCAGCATTCTCAGCACTGGCAAAATCCGATCCTGCTCCTCATCTGCACGCAAAGCTTTTGAACCCGGGCGTGACGATTCGCCGCCAACATCGACGATGTCCGCGCCTTCGCGCTCCATTGCAAGAGCGCGCTCGACAGCCGCTTCCGGATGGAGGAACTTTCCGCCATCGGAAAAACTGTCCGGCGTCACGTTGAGGACGCCCATGATCAACGTACGCTCACCCAAGACGAGAGTGCGCGACGGCAGGCGCAATCGGAATCTCTTTCTATGGCTCATTCGGTCATTCTTAGGATACGAACGCCTGGAAAAGGTGTGATCGCCTCATCAAAATATCATTCTTCCGCTGGTTGATAGTACGCAAGCCGGTTCACCACGCGCACGGTTCCATGTCCCCCAACTTCAACGCGCAGCGAATGCCATCCGGGCTGACGCGTCGGCGGATCGTATCCCAACGTGTACTGCGCGCTCAGGTTTTGGACCACAGCGCGATAGGCGCCGGCGACCGTGCCGGCCTCCTTCAAAAAATAGAGCTGGCCTCCTACGCGACGCACCAGTTCCGCGAGAAAAACGGTATACGCAGGGATGCCCAAGTCGAGCGCTGCGGGAGAAATCAGCGAATCGGCCTGATGCGCAGCGAGCCAGTCCGGAGTCATGATGCCCGGGCGGTTCTGCGTGGATATGGCATAGACTTCGATTCCGTGCGCGCTGAGCATCTGGACCACATCCTGAAACGTGGCGCGATGCTCCCCGGGCCGAGGCGCCACCCCTTCGCCGTCCAGGTTGAGCCCGAGCCCGCTATCCTGTCCGTCCGTGAGCAGCACAATTGCTTTGCGCCCTGTGCGTCCTGGGAAAATTTCATCGGCTACCAGATAAAGCGAGCGATAGATGTTCGAACCGATGGTATCCGCGAAAAGCGAGCGAACGTCAACACCCGCGACAGCCTTGGCCAGAAGCCGACGATCCGACGAAAACGGTAACAAGAGGAAGGTATGCTCCGCGAAATCGACGACAGCCACTTGGTCAGCCGGCGACAAGCCCGCAATCAGTTGCTGTGCGGCCGCCTTCATATCCGCGGAATCCGGTAGCACGCTGGGGCTGGCATCGATTACGAGAGCGATGCTGGCGCCTTCGCTCGACGCGTCGAAGTGCGTGATTTTTTGTTCGACGCCATCCTCAAATACACGGAAACTGTTTTCCGCAATGCTGCGCACAGCGGTGCCGTCGGACGCGAACACATTGCAAGCAACCTCCACCAGGTTGACTTGCACGCGCAGCGCGGCTCGCGGATTCGCTTCCAGCGCATCGCTGTCTGCGCTCTTTCCGATGCGCCGCAGAATCAATTCTCCGGTGCCGGCGTCTCGAATGGTCTCGACGCCGGCGTCCATCTGTACCGGCCTCGGAAGTTTGCGTTGACTCTGAGGCGGCGCAGCCATGGAAGAAATTATGCACAGTGCTGCAAAGCACGGGCCAAAAGCCCACCGTTGGTGGCGTTTCATATGGTTCAGTCTATGCGTGTAAGCTAGCGCGCGAAAGGGCGCCGTTCAATCGAGATCGAAATCGCGGAGCGGCTTTTCCACCGGCTGGTCTTTGGCTTTCTTCAAGCCTTCAGCGAACTTGCGTTCCAGAACGTCGTCTTTCATCCGTTCCGCTTCAACGGAAAGCTTGAACTTGGCTTCCACCCGTTCGGCCTGTTCGCGAAGCAGACGCGCCGTATCGTCGAGGTCCACGGAAGACGGAGGTCTTGGCGGAGGCGTGTGCGACAGCACCACGCCCAGCTCGCGGTCGACCATCAGCTTGGCCTGACAGCACGGGCATTCCACTTCAACGGACGCGGGGCGGTTTTTTGCCATAGGAACATATTACGACAAATAAGGTCAGAGAGAGTATTCGAGATGATCCGCGGTCTGGCGGGACGGTTGAGAGTTTAGCGCAACCGCACCTTCAGGCTGGCGCGGGTTTCTCACCCTTAGCCATGCCCGGCACGGCGCGCGGTTCCGGGCGCAGAGAAAGCTGCGGCTCTTTCGACGGCACCGGCGGCGCTGCCGGCGGCGGAGGCGGTATCTTGTCGGGAAGCGGTTTGCCGTCAATCAGCAATCGCAACTCATTGGCGTCGAGCACTTCGCGCTCGAGCAAGCCACGAGCCACGCGCTCCAGCGCATCACGGTGCGTCTCCAGGATATTTCGCGCCCGAGTATATGCGCCGGTCACGATTCCTCGAACCTCTCCGTCGATCTTGATCGCGGTGTCTTCCGAATAGTCACGGTGTTGCGCGATTTCGCGTCCCAGGAAGATCGCCTCTTCCTTCTTGCCGAAGGTGAGCGGCCCCAGGGTACTCATGCCCCATTCGCAGACCATCTGGCGAGCGATCTCGGTGGCGCGCTCGATATCGTTCCCGGCACCGGTGGTGATGTGCTGCAGGAAAATCTCCTCTGCAGCGCGGCCGCCCATCAAAACGGCGAGCTGGCTTTCGAGGAACTCGCGCGTGTAGGTGTGCTTGTCGTCGATGGGAAGCTGCATGGTGACACCGAGGGCCATGCCGCGGGGAATAATCGTCACCTTATGGAGCGGATCGGCGCCCGGAGTCATGGCCGCGACCAGAGCGTGGCCGGCCTCATGGTAGGCCGTATTTTTCTTTTCATCTTCGGAGAGAATCATCGATCGCCGTTCGGCACCCATCAGGACTTTGTCCTTGGACATTTCAAAGTCGTCCATGGTCACGAGTTTGCGATTTTGACGCGCGGCCCAAAGCGCCGCTTCGTTAACCAGATTCGCGAGGTCCGCGCCGGAGAAGCCGGGCGTCCCACGCGCCAAGATGGACAAATCCACGTTGTCGGCGATGGGCACCTTGCGCGTATGCACACGCAGAATCTCTTCCCGCCCCTTCACATCCGGCCGCGGGACGACGACACGACGGTCGAAGCGCCCGGGCCGCAACAATGCCGGATCCAGAACGTCGGGACGGTTCGTCGCAGCAATCAAGATGACGCCCTCATTCGATTCGAAGCCGTCCATTTCCACCAGCAGCGCGTTGAGAGTTTGCTCGCGTTCGTCGTGGCCGCCGCCCAGCCCCGCTCCGCGATGGCGTCCAACTGCGTCGATTTCGTCGATGAAAATAATGCACGGCGCGTTCTTCTTGCCCTGCTCGAACAAATCGCGGACGCGGCTCGCGCCCACGCCTACAAACATTTCCACGAAATCAGAACCGGAAATCGAAAAGAACGGCACATTCGCCTCGCCGGCGATCGCCCGAGCCAGCAGAGTCTTGCCCGTACCTGGAGGTCCGACCAGCAACACACCTTTGGGAATCCTCCCACCGAGCCGCTGGAATTTTTGCGGATCCTTCAGGAAGTCAATGATCTCCTGCAGCTCTTCCTTGGCTTCTTCGATTCCCGCCACATCTTTGAACGTGGCCTTCTTTTGCTGCGCCGTCAACAGGCGCGCACGCGATTTCCCGAAACTGAGGGCTTTGTTCCCACCCGCTTGCATCTGCCGCATCATGATCAGGAAAACAACCAGCAGGAGGATGAAGGGGACGCCGTCGATGAGGAAATTCATCCAATTGTTGTCGCTGACGGTTTTGATGTTGAGGTCGACGTTCTTGGCTTCCAATTCCTTGGTCAGGTCGCTAAGGGTTTCCTTCGGGACCGTTACGCGGAACTTGGTGACCTTCGGATCGCGGAACTCGCCATCTACTTCGGCGCTGACCGCGGAAAGCATAATCGTCGCGTCGCTGACATTTCCTTTTTGTACCTGCGCCTGGAACTCGGTATAGCTCGGCGTCTGCTCGCGCGCGGTTTGTCCGCCCGTCGAGGCCATTTTCCACAAGAGGACGGCCAGAAGGATCATTGCCATCCAGAACAAAATTGTCTTCACTGTTGAATTCACGGTCTTACCTCATCCGGCCCTGTGTTTCGGTTTCTTCCGCACTTTTTTTCCCTTACGAGCGCCCCCGGCACGTGTATCGCCGGCATCTTCGCCCTTGCCGACTGTCGCGATGTGGGGCAAGTTCCGATACAAGCCGTCCCGGCCGGCCAAGCCATAGCCCACCCAATACTTAGATGCATCGGAGAAGCCTACGTATCTGGCCTTCAACCCGACCTTATGGTCCTGCTCCTTGTCGAACAGCACCGCAAGATTCAATGACCGCGGCCTGTAATCCTCAATGCGCTTCCAAAGAAAATCCTGCGGCACGCCGGTATGCAGCATGGCGTCCACCAGCAAAACATCCCGGCCTTCCAAAATCGGCGGCGTCGAGAAAAAAAGCTCCGGCCACGTCGCTCCGCCGAGTTCTACGTCCCGCAATTCGGTCCGCACGAAGTGGCAAACCACGGGGCACGAGAGCTCGCGCACCAAGTCGGCCGCAAACAAAAACGAATTCTCGAGAATAGCGACCACATCCAAGGTACGATCTTTGTAATCCTTGGAGATCGCTCGTCCCAGTTCAGCTATCCGCGCCGCCAACTCCTTGCGGGAATAGGCGACCCTCACGCGAGATTCACCCGCCGTCCTCGACAATCCATAGGCCCGTACGTGTCGCCTCGCTTGCTGAAAACTCTTCCGCCACCGGCATTCGATCAGCCCACGCGACGCGGCCTGCGCTGGTCAAAACCGGCCACAAAATACGCTGGGCCGCGGTAATGCGGCCGGCCATCATCATCCGCGTCAATTTCCGCGAACGGCGTCGGCCCTGCGGACAATATGTGTCGCCGGGCTTCCAATTTCGCAGAATCAGCGGAGGACGGAGCCGTTCCGCATCCAAAACCACTCCTTCACCTCTAGTTTCGCGCTCCCGCATGGGCCAGTCAATCACTTTCAAATGGAAACGCCGCCCAAGTTCCGGGACGGAAACAGCGGTGCTCCCCGTCGCCGGCAGGTCAACGCCGTAGGAATACGAGAGGGCTGGCTGGGAGCCTTTTTTCGTTGTCCGAGGGCCGGGTTGGCCGGAGAAAACAAGCCGGTCGAACTCCTTCCGGACTCGCACCCCAGCTGGCAACTCTGCGCGCCGGCCGCTTGGTTTGTCGGCAAGCTGGATTACCTGCTCCACGTGCTTTCGCGACAGCTCGCCCCCACCAGCGGCGACATCCGAATACAGACGCCGTACAATCCTCTGCGTTAGAGCGTGGAATGGGTTCTGCGCCTCATTTTCTCGAGAGGACGCGCTTCCAAGCGGCCAAAGAAGGTCTTTCACACGAATGGTTGCCGCTTCGCCGGTTCGTGCGACGATGTGATTGCATCGTTGCGCGACTAGTGCCGCCCAGGATTTCTCGTCATCACGCGCCAGGGCGGCCAGTTCACTCAGCTTGACGACGATCGAACGCGAGAAACTTTCCTCCATCGCCGGCAAAAGGCGCTGCCGTACTCGCGCACGGAGGCGGCGGGCGTCCAAGTTTGTTTCGTCCTCGCGCCACTCCTGCTTCATGGAAACCAGATAGCTGCGCAGATCCGCGCGCCGCACTTCCAGAAGCGGCCGAATGATGTTGCCACGCACTGGATAAATGGAGGCTAGTCCTGTCAACCCCGTTCCGCGAATCAGCCGCGCCAGCACAGTTTCTGCCTGGTCGTCGGCGGTATGCGCCGTGGCCACGCGCGTCGCGGCACCGTCGGCTGTGATCTTTGCGAAAAACTCATAGCGCAACCGCCGCGCCGCATCCTCCAAATTCCAACGATGTTGCCTTGCGACCGCGGCCACGTCTTGGCGGGAGGGGAAAAGAGCGAGCCCATGACGGCGCGCCAGCGATGTTACAAAATCTTCATCTGCATCCGACTCGGCGGACCGCAACTGATGATTGAAATGGGCCACGCACAGAGTCACACCCAGAGCGCCGCGCAGCTCCAGAAGCAACCGCAGGAGCGCTACCGAATCGGCGCCTCCGGAGACAGCAACGGCGAGGCAATCTCCGGCGCGCAGCATTTTGTGCTGCTGAATCGCGTTTCGAACGGAAACAAGCAGCGAAATCATGGCTCAGGATAGATGTTTCTACTTCTATGGTATCAGCCGCGGAAGGGCGCGTATAGGTGAGAACGAATCAGTGTTCCGACATCTGCTGCGCAAGAAGGGCCCGGCTGTAAGCAATTCGACGGTCTAACGCCACCGCGGCAAAATAGGTGCAGTTGACGCGCTCGCGCTCCGCCCACTTGCAAACTCCCGGAGCAACAGAACGCGCCAGCGCGCCTAACCATCCCATCATCCCATAATAAATGCGGACGACGGCCAAATCGCCTTGGTCGTCGCTCTTCTGGGGACATAAACGGACCAGCTGCACCAACTGCCCGAATTGCTCGCTTCGGACTTGCTGCCCTTCGATTCTCGCAACTTCGCGAACCTGTTCTGAAAGCTCAGACTTCTGGTACGCGGCAATCACGGAACGAGAGTACGAGACGAAGAACTGCAGCAGAGCGGCGACCGAGATTACGCAAATGAGGGCAGCAATCATGAGTGTTGATGCGCGGTCAGCTGCTGCGCTGGTACGCGCGCCACGCGCGCCGTCTCTAGTCGCGCCTGCTCTGGAATCCTTGTGAAGGTGTAAGCCCACGCCAACGGCAGGAACGTCCCGGCTATGGGAGGCACCCACTTCAAGAAATTCGCTTCGAGTCCCGGGAACAGATTACGAAGGGCATATCCGGCTGCCTCGGAGCTGAAGAAAATGCCCAGTGCCAGGACAAGCTGAATCAGCCGCGTTCTGGTTTCGCGCAGCTTGACCACGGCACCCCACAGCAAATAGGTCAGAACCACCCCGACGAAATAAAGATTCTGACTCATTTCTACAACGAAGCGATTCGTCAGGTGGTGGCTCGGCATTCGCCGCACGACCAGATACGAAAAGAGCGCGGTGGCGGATAGCAAAAGAATGGAGGCCCAGCGAACGTACTTTCCAACGCCCATCTGGTGAAAAACCTGCTGATAAAACCCCATGATGACAAAAAACAAGGAGATCGTAAGAAGAGCGTCAGTGTAGTAGTACACGTAGCCGTATACTTGCGAGCTCACTCCGAAGTGGAGCAAGGCCACGTCTTGGCCGATGGTGACGCCGACGGCCGCTAACATGTAGATATTCAAGGATAAATAGCGGAGGTAGTTCTTCGATACGCAGAGACACACTACAACATAGGCCTCAATCATCAAACTGAGGATCGAAAAACCGTAATCCAACGGACCAAGCATTTAGGTTCTTCCTTGAGGCCTGGCCCAGTGCTATTCGCTTCCCAGGATCCGGTTCTAGCGCCCGTCGGGCAGTATCGGTACCGGATTGCCGGTGCTCGCGAACAGCTTCCCGTCCGGCAGTATCGGTACTGGATTGCCTGTGCTTGCCAACAACTTTGCGTTGTCGGGCAGTATCGGCACTGGATTGCCGGTGCTCGCAACCAGTTGATTACTGGTACTGAGATTGCGAAGGCCGACCGCACTTACCAGCACCAACAACACTAAAACCACCAACATCAGCCACTTGTTCATGGAATCCCCCGAGTCTTGTAATTACAACTCGGCGGATTCTATGTGGTTCTGTGTTGTCAAGGGGTAAAAGTTTAGACCTTGTGTCTAAACGGTACACCCCTCCGTTCCTGGGTCTACCAGGGCCTCAGTTCAACTTTCCCGGCCACGGTAGCTGCCAGGAACGCCAGTGTCAACGGTACCTTAGTACCGCGAGGAATGGGCCGGAGCACCGTGCCATTTTGGCAATTTGGCCGCGACAAGAGATTTCGCCCGCCAGACGCCCTTCAAGAGCGAAGTGCGGCACCTTTTTCGATGCCTTCTCCTAGGACATAAGCGGTGTAAAATGTCGTCGCTTATGCCGCTTCCCCTGTCCGCGTGGCCGCCCGATCCCATCGAGAGTGCTGCTCCTCGCGTTACTTTGCGCAATGCCTTTTCGCATCCGTACGATTCCGCGATTGCCGCCGCGCGCACCTGTTATGCTCCGCGGCTGATTCAACCCGAGGAAATCACGGAGAAACAGCGGGTCAATATCGGCGCGGCGACTTTTTACAGCGGGCATCACACCGTGTATCAGCACGCGCATTTCGAATTTGGGCTGGAAAATATCAGTCGGCAATTTGTGTGGGCGTTTCTTCACGCCCATCCTTTCTACAATTCCGAGCAGCAGAGCCAGCGCTACGTCCGCCTGGATCGCGCGCAGGCGTATATTCCGCCGGAGGAAGCGTATTTTCGAGCCCCAGAGCGGGCCATTTACGAACGGGCTGCCGCTCGGGCCTGGACGCACTATCGCGAGCTCTCGCGCGTTCTCGAACCGGAGGCGAATCGGATCCTCAGCGATATCTGGCACATTGGACCGATGTCTCACCCGCGGCGCCTCGAAAAAATCAAAGCTGCGGCGGGAAAGCGCTCCATCGAAGTTGCTCGGTACGTGCTCCCCGTGGCTGCGTTCACGACGATGGTTCACACAGTGTCCGGAATCGTGCTCCATCGCTTGTGGCGCATGCAGGGCGCCTGCGACACGCCGAGTGAGTCGCGGATGGTCATTGCGCAAATGGTGAGACGGGTGCACGAGATGGACCCTCAGTTTTTCGACCGATTTGAAACGCAACCTCTGGAGGATTTACCCGAGTGGACTTTGGCGAAAAAGGGCAGTGACGGCGAATCGTTTGCAGCGGAATTCGATGCACAGCTTGCTGGGCGCATGTCAAAGCTTGCTGACTATTCCGCAAATGGGCTCAAGGTTGTTGCAGGTGCATATCGTGCGGTCCTTGGCCTTACGGAAAAAGAGTGTCCAGATAACGGGGCGATTGATCGTCTGCTCAACCCGGCGCACAACATTTATCGCCGCGAATGGATCAACATCGGCGTGCACGCACCAATCATGCGAGCGTTGCAGCATGCCAATTTCACGTTTGCGAAAAAAATCAGCCATACCGCCGACAGCCAAGACCAGCGCCACCGGATGATTCCGGGTTCGCGTCCGCTGCTGACTTTGGCTGACACGCGCACACCCGACTACATCACGCCGATGCTTATCCGCGGAAATCAGCGGGCGCGCGAGATTTACGACACAGCGATGGCGGAAGCGTGGGCTGCGAAAAACGAATTGCTCGATCGCGGCGTTTCCCTGGAGATTGCCCTGTACCTCTTGCCGAATGCCAAGGCGATTCGACTGGTCGAATCCGGCTCTTTGCTTCACCTGCTGCATAAATGGACGATGCGCACTTGTTTTAACGCGCAAGAAGAAATCTATCAGGCTTCGATGGAAGAGATCGAGCAGTTATGCGGGATTTTCCCGCAGCTCGCGCCATACATCGGGCCGCCGTGTTTTCTTCGCGCCGGAATCACCACGCCGATTTGCACCGAGGGCTCGCACTTCTGCGGTGTAAAGGTCTGGCAAGATTTCCCGAACATTCAGCGGCGCGTATGAGCGCGCGTGGCAGCATGGCCTATTACCTCGCGGCGTGGGTCTGCGGATGTTTTTTCATGAGCGCCACCGTTTGGCTCGGAAACGAATGGCATTCCATCGAACAGCGGTCGATTTCAACGCTACTGTACATATACTTTCTCTCGTTGATGTTCGGTGCATTGATGGTGGTGCTCTTCGGATTTTTTCTGCGCTGCACGGCAAAAGGTATGCGCTGGAGCCGCACTTGGCATTGGCTCTTGGGCGGAGCGCTTCTGGCACCTGCGTTGACCGCGCTGCTGGGCACGATCGCTTCATCACGTGCGTTGCAAGGAAGCGGCTGGCGGATCTGGATCTTCGCCCCGATCGCCGGCCCTCACGCCATAGGCAGTAGCGGCCATCGCTGGATGCCTCTTTTGGCTGCTCCGGCTGGGGCGGCAACGGCTTGGGTGCTTTCTCGAATCGATCGCGCTTTCGCCGCACCCCCCAGTGATAGTCCGGCCTAAGTCAAACCCGTCAAGAGCGCCAACGAAGAGTAACCGTGCCGTCCATCGGATGAGCAGCGGGTAAACCGGTCCGTTTCGATTCGAGATGCGCGGCCTTGAGTTGGAAATACCATTTGGCGGGGCGGTCGGCGTCATCAATCAGCATCAAGTGTGGATTCGATTTCAGTCCTTCCGACTGCTTGGTCATTGTTTCGGTATCCTGCGCGATAAAACGGGGGCCTAAGACACGAATGATGAATGGAACGATGGGAACAAATCGCAAGACATTCCATGCGGCGCAAAAATCGAGACGGCAGAGATCGCGACGAACAGGTGTGACGACGGCGCGGCTGGAAAACCACAGATTGCCGGAACGAACTTGCTCGAAGCGATACGCAGGAAGCGTGAAGTCGATGGTCGTGGTGACGGGCGCTCCGGTGATGAGCTTCAGGATTTTATATGGCAGGCTGTTTGAAGAAGGCGTGTGCGGGCTCATGCGAAAGCCTTCGGGAATCGGCTCGAACTGCTTTTGCTTTTCGTGAATGCTGCGCCGGCTGCGCCACCACCAAGACTGATGCACGAAGGGGCCGTGCGCAGGATCCATCAGCCCAATCACGCCGTGGTCGACGTGCACAGGCATCTCCGCGGAAAGATGTGCGATTTGGTAGCGTCCGCCGAACTTCGGCAGCTCCGGTGCGCCAATCGGAGCTTGCTCGATGCGCGACGAATCCGGCGAAGCCATGTAGACCCAGATGTAACCGTCGCGCTCTTCGCAGGGAAATGCGCCAGCGTAAATCCGCTCCGCTCGCAATTTTGAATCTGAGGTGATGGAAGGGATTTCGCGGCACTGACCACTGTGCGCTTCGAATTTCCACCCGTGGTAGCTGCATTCGACGCACTCGCCGTCAAATTGGCCATAGGACAAAGGCATGCCGCGATGCGGGCAAACGTCGCGCAAGGCGAATGGTTTTCCGTGCGAGTCGCGACCAAGCGCGAGCGGCACTTCGAGCAACGTGGCTCTGCTTAACCTGCGGCCGGAGAGTTGATTGGAACGCAAGGCGGGATACCAATAATCCCA
>JASHQB010000105.1 GCA_030037775.1 Candidatus Acidiferrales bacterium | reverse complement strand
AAGGGCAGTTCGTAGTCGTAAAACGCGTTAAGGACGTTGCGATGGTCGAAAATGGATGGACCGTACTGGAGGTCCTGATTGAAAGGAGTGCTGAAACGAGCAGCGTTGTTTTGGACCTGGCCCTGCTCGTCGAGCGATTTCGACAAAGTGTAATTCACACTGAACTGGAGGCCGTGATAGGCGCGTTCGTGCAAAGTGACAAACCATGCGTTGTAATTGGAGGTACCCTGGCCAGTTTCGAGCAAATCCAAACCGTAGACCTGGAGGTTGTTGTAGCTGGGCAGAACGCCAGCCGTGGAAAAGCCCGACGTGCGGAACGAATTCATAACCAGGAAGGTGGTAAAAGCATCGGCGTTGGTGATATTTGAACCGATGAGATCGGCGAGGGCCTGGGTGGAGGTGGCTGTGCCAGCGACGGCGCCGAGGCCGGGCAGCTGATTTTCAAAAAATGGCTGAGCGGGCAGGCTGGTGGCGGTGCCGGCTGGACAGGTGAATGAGGGCGTGATCTTCTCTCCCGCATCGCCACGGAGAATGCAGCCTACATTGTCGAAGGCTTGTGCAAACGTCTGACCGCTGGCCGGGTCTTTGACGAAATACGGCGAGGCGTCGAGATCGATGGCGCTCGGAAGATCACGGCCGAGGCGTCCAACGTATCCAGTTTCCAGGAGAAAGTTGGCCGGCAACTCGCGTTGGATGGTCAAGTCGAGCATATTGTTACGGCCGATTTTGTAATCAGGGTCGATGCCGATGGCTTCGGGCTCCGCTCCAGTCCCAGCAGGATTGGTGAACAAATTGTAGTCAGCAGGAACAATTGGATTTGAGGCCGCGGTGACGGTAGGCAGCGGAATGATTCCGTCCTGACCGACACGGAAGGAATTCAAACCCGGATTGACGCCAGCCGTAGGAGTAGCCGGACATCCGCCGGCCGGAGTGCCTGAAGCATTGCAGAGCGGCGAGGTCTCAAAAACGTCGGAGAAGCCGACCCCGAGCAAAGAAGAAAGGACGTTGCTGACGATGTTGGTGCGGTCGTAGGCGATGCCATAGCCGCCGCGAATCACGGTTTTCCCCTGACCCAGTATGCGGCCCAAGATGCCGTTGTCATACGAGGGATTCCAAGCGGCGGAAACGCGCGGAGCCCAATCGTCCCAGTCGGTGTTGTACAAAGCGCTTCGTCCGGAACTGCGGATAGGGACGAAGCTGAGAGTGGGATCGTAGGCGTTACCTTGGTCTGCGGCAGAGGCTTTTGCGTTGACGTAGTCCTGGGCCTCGATGACGGAATTATTGGACTGGTTATCGGCGAGCAGCGACTGCAAGCCGTTGGCTTCGTGGGCAGGCGTTTGCCAGCCGTATCCGAGGCCGTATGTGAGCGTGAGAGAGCGCGAGGTGCGCCAGGTGTCTTGCACGTAAAAATCGTAAGCCTGCTCGGTGGTGTTGCTGTTGATGTTCGTCAACAAGGGATAGGGCTGAAGATCGCCATTGCGTGCGCCGACGAGATTGACGTTGTTGACGATGCCGAGAGCGCCGACATAGAGCGAATCCCACTCGGCGACATCGGCGGGCAGCAAACAGTTGGTGGTGACAGCGCCCCCGCAAGGGGGAGGAGTGGTTGAGGCGGGGATAGCAATTGTGCCGGTTGCGCCGCTGTTATCGATCAGAGCGACCGGGGAGGTTGTGGCGATGTTGTGATCGGTATGAGCAAGCAGGAAAGGAAGGAGGTGGATATCACCACCCGCGGTGATGGTGTGAGTACCCTTGGTCCAGAAAAGATTGTCAACGAATTCCTTGGTGGTTCCGTTGAGAAGCTGAGTACGTGAGTTGCCCTCGCTATTGTCAATGGGGACGGCCAAAAAGGTGGTGGAGGGTTGCAGGCCGACGAGCAGGTTCGAAACGGAACTCTGGGTACCGGCCAGATTCAAAGCGGTGGCTGAAGCGAGTGCGGATTGACCCAATTCGTCGGCGCGCGAGCGAATCCAGGCGAAGCGAAAGCCATCGGTCATGTTCGGAGAGATTTGATAATCAAGGCCGGCATAAGCGCCATCATTGCGGCTGGGAGCGCTGCCGACGGCTTTGTCGTCGCCGTTTTCGATGTCAAGCTGGTTCAACGGCTGAAGATAGCGATCGTAAAAATATCTTCCGAAGAAATGGAGACGGCTGGTGAAGTTGTGATCGAGACGAAAGCTGACATCGTCGTTTTTGGTGGGCTCGGAAGCAACGCCGGAGTAGCCGATGGTGTTGAGGCCGTCGCCGGCGCTGGTGTTATGACCGGTCGGGAGCAGGTTCCATAGCGCCTGGACGGTAGGGCTAACGCCAAGGCCACGCGGGTCGCAGGGTTGCCCGCCGGCGGCGCCGCAAGCCGTGGAGGTGGCCAGATTGTATTGCCTTACGGTTCCGGTGGCGTCGGGGAACTGGAGGATGCCGGCCTTCAGCGAAGGAGTGGGAACAATGTCGGTGAAGTCGACGTCCTGGGGGAAGCGGTGAATTTCATAATTCGCAAAGAAGAAAGTTTTGTCCTTGATGATAGGACCGCCGATGCTGACGCCGCCGCGATTGTCCTTCAGCTCGGGTTCGGGAATACCGGAGCGGTTATTGTCCCAAGTGTTGGCGTTGAAGGCGGAATTTTGGGTGTACCAGTAGGCGTCGCCATGGAAGGCGTTAGAGCCGGAGCGGCTGACCAAGGTGGTTTGGCCACCGGGAGCGCGGCCGAAAGTGACATTGGAATTGGTAACACCGGTGCGGAATTCCTGGACATTTTCGATGCTGGCGGGCTGGCCCTCGGTGATGCCCTGGCCGCCAACGATGCTGTCGGAAATATCGATGCCATCAAGAGTGAGCGTGTTTTCATCGGAACGGGCGCCGGCCACCGTGCCGCCGGAATCGAAATTGCCGGGAGTGGTGACGGGCTGCAACTGGCGCAACTCGATGGCACTGCGTTGAAGGGTGGGCAAATGTTCGAGCTCTTCTCCACTGACGACGTCGCCGACTTGAGCGTCAGTAGTCTGCAATTCGGCCTGCGCGGTGGAGCGGACCTCAACGGTCTGGTTGACCTCGCCGACTTGCATCTGGACATTGCCGGTGAAACTCTTGTTCACTTCGACGGTGACGTTTTGGAGAGTGACAGTGCGGAAGCGATCGGCCTTGAAGGTAAGCACGTAATTGGCAGGGGCGACTTGAGGAAAAAGGTATTGCCCTTTGCCGTTCGTGGTTTGGTGAGTGGTGATGCCCGTGGCGGTGTTGGTGAGATCGACTCCCACGCCGGGGACGACCGCACCGCTGGCGTCGGTGACGGTACCAAGCACGACGCCGGCGTTGGCCGTTTGCGCGGTGAGCCGAGGGCACGCTGCGAGAAGCAGGAAGCAAAGCGCTGCAAGCATGCAGAAGGACACACGCGTAAATTTAGTCGCTTTCATCGAAAGGCTGGCCGCAATAGGCATCGCTTCCTCCTTGACCCACACGCTGAGAAATTTTTGTTCCAGAGGTGATCCTGGATCTGCAAAACGCGCTGAACGCGCAAACTCGAATCGGCTGAACATCCCAGGCGCCCCACCCGGGTTTAACGCGATCGCGCTCCGTTGCGAGCTACTGCCGCAATCAAAGCGTTCGAACTATTTGTTTCATTTTTTCGCCAAGTTGCTGCGCGGCACGGTACTCCCGGGCAATTGGGTTGTCAACGTCTTTTATGAGGATATAAATAGAATTTAGATGGCGAGAGCCGAATTGCAGGAGGGCGGGCGAGTCATTGACGGGAAAGCTGCGCCCACAAGAAAAAAGCCCCAGCCGTTTTACTGAGGCTGGGGCTACAAAGCCAACTTGTCGAATCGCGTGCGATAGTTCCCTGGTGCTAGAGGCCCAACTGTTTGCGAGCAAACGCGCCCAAACCGATAAGCCCGGTTCCCAAAAGAAACAGACTGGAAGGCTCAGGCGTGGGGCTGCTCGGGGCATCCGGACAGTAATACAGATACTCCTGCGGGCTGTTTTTGCTCTTCAGGTTGGTTGGAGTAATGATTTCGAAGTCGGCAAAATCGACGCCCTTGGCACCGGCATCGTACCAATCGATGGAATCAGTATACCAGGTGGCAGCGCCACTGGTGTAGCCGCTGGAGGATTTCGTCGAAGGGGTGAACAGAGCCCACAACGCGAAATTGATGTTGCCCGCTTGCGACGGATCGCTCATGTACTTCGTGTAAAGCCAAGCGGCTTCTTCGTATTCCTGTTTATCGCCCGCGCCGAAGCGTGTGCCGTTGAGGTCGGCGAAGGTGTGAATGGTAGCCTTCCACGTTTCACCAATGGTGACTTCGTGATCGAAGTCGTCGCAAATGACGGGGACAGACTTGTGGCCGTCAATGCTCAGGTAATACGGCGCGACGTAAACACCCCCCTGGTTTGCTCCGCCAACACCGGTGAGCTTGATATTCACCGTGTTTGCGGCGGCTGGGAGGGCAGTACCAAACGTTGCTAGAGCTAAAACCAAAAGGGTCCGTTTCAAAAGTTCCTCCATTATCGGAAAACTGAAATCCACAGGGGAAATAGCATGCGAAGAGCCAACCGAGAGAGAGGGACAGTATTGAACGAAAAGGGCTTACCGCAAGAAGATTAGAGGGCCGAAGAAGTATGCGCAGGAATTTGCAGTCGAGGGGCAGAGGCAAGGATTGGAAGGTCTTAACGCGAGTTCAGCGGCTCCAGTACGGAGGTACTGCGTTCCGCACGCGACGTACTAGCGTTTGTCACATGGGAGAAGCGAAAGTGCGGTTGCGAATCATGGCGGCGATTTGATCGTTGGTGACGGGAAGGTCGATGTTCAGGCTGTCGCCGGAAGGAGTGACGGTGACGCCGGCGAGCGCCTGTGCAAGATCAGGATCGGATTGCTGAATTTGGTAGCGGCGCAGAACCAGTCCGCCCTGAAGCATGGCCGCGAGTTGATTGGCGTCGTCAGGCGAGTCGCAAACGGCGTCGAATTTGGCGTCGGCGCCATCGTCGACCCGAACGTGAATTTCCATATTGCGGATGCGATTGAGAATCGCAGCAGCCTGCGGAAATTGGCTAGCCTGCGGCAGAAGCTGGTGAAGGGCGAGCTGCGTGTTGGTTTTATCGAGCACGGCCCAGATCATGCCGTTGCCGTTGGCGGTGTTGATCAGCGGATAGAGTTGGGAATTGTAGAGCAGGCTCTCCGCGCCGCCGAAACGGACGTTGATGAGGCTTTCGAGAATGTCGCGCTGGCCGAAGGCCGCGGTGTTGCTGTCAATGAAGAAAAAGAAAATGTCGGTAGGACCCGAGCCGCTGCCAAAAGCCCAGAGCTTGTAGCCGTGGACTTCTATGTTGGGCAGCTTTTGCGAGGCGAAGCGGGATTCAGTGGAGTTGGGAGAGAAAGAGCCGAGCGCGATCCCGGCGATTTCGGACGGATGCTGGGAATTGGTAGAAGTGAAACCCCAGGCGAGTTCGTCAATTTGGGTATCGGGATCGACGCCGGCGGAGCGCAGGAACTGCTCGAACTGGCGGAAATTCGCGGGCAGCATTTGCTGCTGGAGCGCGGCAAACCAGGGGAGCTGACGGGCCTGTTTCATGTCGGCGTAGGCGAATTCGCTCATGTCCTTCGGGAACATGCCAATAATGTCGGTGCCGAGAGTGTTCGCGCGCGCGGGCAGAGCGATGAAGACGAGCGCGGCGAGCGCGAGAGCTGCGCATACGGCGGCGAGAAGTTTGCGAGTTGAAATGATTTTTAGGTTCGCGTTCATGTTCGGGTCCTGCCTTCCTGGTTATGCACGCGCGGCATTGGCCGTTAGGCGCGATTCGATTTCCGCGGCTTGCTTGCGCATGGCCGCGACAAAAGACGCGTCGGTGATGGAATCGAGATTGATGGCAACATTGGCGAGCGCGCCGCGAGCCCCCGCCGCGGCCATGAGGCGCGCGACGCGGAGGTCTGAAGACATAGAAGCGCTGGAAATGCTTTCCAGTTGCCCGAGGCGTTCGAAAATCTCGGCAGCTTTGCGCGCCACGGCCATCGGGACTTCGGCGGCGCCGCGCGTGGCCTGCTGGATGGTTGTGTCGCGCTCGCGCTGTTCGTCAGGGGTTTCCTTGGGGAGCTTAAAGGCGGCGAGGACGCCGTCGTAGGATCCGGCGTCGCGGTCGATGGCCGCGGCCAGTTCAGCGGCGGCGGTGTGCATTTCGCCGATGAACTGGCTGAGCTGGTCGACGAAGGCGGCCTGCGATTTCTTCTTGCGCGACAGGCCCGCCACCATTTGCGCGAGGCTGGCAGCGAGCGCGGCGGCAAATGCGGAAACGGAGCCTCCTCCGGGCGTGGCGGTGGGCTCGGCGACGGCGTCGAGGAACGGGCGCGCGAGAGCGGCGAGTCTGCCGGGGCCGGATTCGAGCGGAGCGCCGGAGAGCGCGGCGGCGAGCCGGTTCTCGAAAACCTGCGCCGGAGAGAAATTCTCGAACTGCAGGAAGAAGTCGGCGGTCATTTCAATCGCGCGTTTGGGAATGAGGCCGACGATTTCGCTGCCGACGATGGAAACGCCATGGCGCGCGGCTTCGCTGCGGACCATCTCGAAGACGCGGTGAAGCGGCGTTTGCTCGTAGTCGGTCATATTGATGGAAACTTGCGCGAGATGGCGCGCGCGCAAATCGACGCCCATGGATTTCACGTAACGCAAGCCGCCTGACGAGAAGCGGATCGCTTTGGCGATTTTGTTGGCGATGGAAACGTCGGGGGTATTGAGATTGATGTTGTAGGCGATGAGGAATTTGCGCGCGCCGACGATGACGGCTCCGGCGGTGGGATGCAGCCGCGGGTCGCCGACGTCGGGAGCGCGGTCGGGATTTTTCAGCACTTCTTCACGCACGCCTTCGAATTGGCCCTTGCGAACGTTTTCGAGATTCGTGCGATCTGGGCGTTGAGCCGCCGATTCGTAGAAGTACACGGGGATTTTGTAACGGTTCCAGATTTCGTGACCGACTTTCTTGGCCAAGGCGACGCAGTCTTCGACGGTGACGCCGTCGACGGGAATGAAAGGAACGACGTCGGTGGCGCCGAGGCGCGGATGCGCGCCGGAGTGCTTGGTGAGGTCGATGAGTTCGAGCGCTTTGCCCACGCCGCGAAGAGCGGCTTCGGCTACGGGTTCGGGCTCGCCAGCCAGGGTGATGACGCAGCGGTTGTGGTCAGCGTCGCTTTCGCGGTCGAGGATGTAGACGCCTTCCACCGACTGCATCGCGCCGACGAGGGCGTCGATTTTGGTGGCGTCGCGTCCTTCAGAAAAATTCGGTACGCATTCGATCAGTCGAGGCATTCGAGAATAGGTTCCTCACTCTAAGGTTAAACCCATCAATGGCCCGCGCGTTGCGGAACTGTTCAAGAAATGAGATTCCGCTGCACCCTCAACCGCGCGAATAAATGATACGGCCGCGCTTGAGAGTCATGGCGCAATAGTTCACGCCAAAATAATAAGGAATTTCGCGATAGTCGGCCACGTCGAAGACGGCCAGGTCTGCGAACTTGCCAACTTCGAGGGAGCCGATGCGGTCGTGGCGGCGGAGCGAATAGGCGGCATTGATGGTGGCTGCGGCGATGGCTTCGGCCGGCGTCATGCGCATTTGCGTGCAGGCAAGGGAAAGGATCATGGGCATGGAGAGAGTGGGGCTGGTGCCGGGGTTGAAGTCGGTGGCCAGGGCGAGGATGGCGCCCGCGTCGATAAGCCGGCGCGCCGGGCCGTACTGCGCGATGCCAAGATGGAAGCAGCAGCCGGGGAGCATGGTGCAGGTAACGTCGGAACGAGCGAGGGCGCGAATGTCGGTGCCGGTGAGTTTTTCGAGGTGGTCGGCGCTCGCGGCGTGCATTTCGACGGCGAGGCGCGCCGCCCCAGTGCGTGCGAGCTGTTCGGCGTGAAGGCGCAGACCGAGGCCGCAGGCGCGAGCGGCAGTGAGAATTTTGCGTGATTGCTCGACCGTGAATGCGCCGCGGTCACAGAACACGTCGCAGAATTCGGCGAGATTTTCGGCGGCCACCCTCGGGAGCCATTGGCGGCAGATGAGGTCGACGTAGGCGTCGGCGGATTTGTTGCCGCGTGTGCGGCCCCGAAATTCGGGAGGAACGATGTGGGCGCCGAGAAAGGTGCGCACGATTTCGAGCGGCTGAAGACGCTCCAGTTCACGAAGGGCGACGAGGATTTTGCGTTCGCTGGGCCAGTCGAGGCCGTAGCCGGATTTGGCTTCGAGCGTGGTGGTCCCGTGCCCGGCGAATTGCGCCAGATGCGCAAGAGCGCGGGAGTGGAGAGAAGCGGGCGAGGAGGCGCGAAGTTTGCGGACGCTATTGATGATGCCGCCGCCGGCGCGGGCGATCTGTTCGTAGGTGGCGCCGGAGATGCGCTGCTCGTATTCTGCGGCGCGAGAGCAGGCGTGAATGAGGTGGGTGTGCGAATCGACGAAGCCGGGAAGGACGACGCGGCCATGAAGGTCGAGCTTGCGGGCGCGACGCGATTCCGGCAGTCGTTCGACGCGGCGGCGCGGGCCGATGGCAGCGATGCGGCCTTCGCGAATGAGGAGCGCGCCGTCGTGAAGGATGCCGGGAGCGGCGAGCGCGCGGCCCCGGCGAGGCGCGGGTCCCCGAAGGGTGAGAATTTCAGAGCAATTGGTGATGAGCCAAGTGTCCGGCTTGCGAGAATTAGGCATTTCGGGTTCGGCTGTTCACGGTAACTGAAAAGCGCGGCGGTGTGCAATACCTCGCGGTATACTTTCGCGCGGACCAGGTTTTGTGTGTGAGCGGCGATGACGGCCGCCGCTTTGGGAGGAATTAAGGGATGCGAGGGCGAATTGCAGCAGTGGTGGTCGTGCTGGCGGCAGGCGCAGCGGCCCTAATCGTGGGATTCGGCGGCGGGAAACTGGCGCGGGCCCAGGGCGCGGCGGCGGAGTCAGGCGACTACGACGTGGTCATACGCAACGGGCACATCATCGATGGCACAGGTTCGCCTTGGTATGCGGGCGACATTGGGATACGCGAAGGGCATGTCGCCGCGATTGGAGATTTGTCGCGTGCGCACGCCAAGCAGGAGATCGACGCGGCGGGGCGCGTTGTAGCTCCGGGATTCATTGACATGTTGGGACAGTCGGAAATCACAATGCTCGTGGACCCCCACGTGCCGTCGAAGATCTTTCAGGGAATCACGACGGAGATTACCGGCGAAGGGGACTCGGTGGGGCCGCAGACAGACGCGACGCTGGAGGAGATGAAACCGCAGTGTCAGCACTATGAACTGACCTGCGATTGGCGGACGTTCACGGAGTATTTTGCGCGACTGCAGAAGCAAGGGATGGGAATCAATCTGGGGACGTACGTTGGCGCCACGCAGGTGCGGCGCGTGGTGATTGGCGACGACGATGTAAAGGCAACGCCTGAACAACTGGACAAGATGAAAGAGCTAGTGGCGGAAGCGATGCGCGAAGGTGCACTGGGCCTTTCGAGCGCACTGGAGTATCCGCCGGCGCCGTACGCGTCGACGGACGAATTGATCGCCCTGGCCTCCGTTGCCTCACACTACGGCGGGATTTATGCGACGCACATGCGCAATGAAGGCGACGGCGAAATGAGCGCGCTCGAGGAAACGGCACGAATCGGAAGAGAGGCTCACATCTCGGTAGAGATTTTTCACCTTAAGACTTCAGGCAAAGCAAATTGGGGAAAAATGCCCCAAGTGGTGGCGTTCATAGACAACGCGAGAGCCGCCGGCTTGGATATTTCGGGGGATACGTACGCGTACACCGCTTGGGAAAATGGGCTGTCGGCATACATTCCGCCGTGGGCGCACAACGGCGGCGGCGCAAAACTGATCGCGCGGCTACAAGACCCGGCGACGCGCGCGCGCATTCGCAAGGAGATGGAGGCCCCGACAAAAGAATGGGATAACGAGTGGCAGGAGGTCACCGGGCCGCAGGGAATCCTGATCGCGACGGTCGACAATCCGGATTTGATGAATTTACAGGGAAAGACCATCGCGGAGGTCGCGAAGATGTGGAATGAGGACGCGATCAACGCGATTTTCGATTTGCTCATCAAGGATCAAGCGCGGACCTACGTGGTGACCTTCGGGATGAGCGAGCCGGACGTGGAGCTGGCGCTGAAGCAACCCTGGGTCTCGTTCGACAACGATGCGTCTGGGAGTTCGCCCACGGGGATTCTGGGACAAGAGCACGATCACCCGCGCGCGTACGGGACTTTTCCGCAAGCCATTCGAAAATATGTGCGCGAAGAGCATTTGCTGACGCTGCCGGACGCGATTCGGAAATTCTCCGCGCTTCCGGCCCAACGAGAGCATTTGGCGGATCGCGGCGTGTTGAAAATGGGGATGTGGGCGGACGTGGTGGTGTTCGATCCGGCGAAGGTGCGGGACTTGGCGACGTACGAGAATCCGAATCAGCTTTCGGTGGGAATGGACTACGTGCTGGTCAACGGCGTGCCGGTGATTGCCGACGGCAAAATGACCAACGCCCTGCCGGGCAAGGTGATTTACGGGCCGGGTTACGCCGGAACGCAGTAAGAGAGTAGAATTGCGAAGCGAGGTGAAAGGCGATGCGTGGGATTCGGGGGAGTTGCGCTTTCGGGGCGATGACGGTAGGGATGTTTTTGCTGGGGATTTCTTCTGCGGTGCGCGCGAATGCCGCTCCGAAGACCAAGCATGCGCAAGGAGAAAGGCTGGGAAGCGTGAACTTGCCGATCTCCTGCACGCCGGACGCGCAGGCAACTTTCAACGCCGGCGTGGCGCTGCTGCATTCGTTTCAGTATCAGGAAGCGGAGCAGACCTTTTCACAAGTGGCGCAACAGGATCCCACGTGTGCGATGGCCTATTGGGGACAGGCGATGGCGCTCTATCACCAGTTGTGGGACTGGCCGAGCGACGACACGCTGAAGGAAGGCCACACCGACACCTCGCAGGCGATGAAACTGCGCGGCAAGACAGAGCCGGAGCGGATGTACATCGTTGCGGCGGGAGTTTTCTTCCAGGACAATCCGAAGCTGAGCAAGGCGTCGCGAATCAAGGCGTATTCGGATTGGATGGGGAAGATTTTTACGAAGTATCCCGATGACGTGAACGCCGGCGCCTTTTATGCGCTGTCGCTAATCACCCTGCAGGGCAAAAAAGAAGATCAGGACGCCAATCGCAAGCAGGCCATCGAGATTCTGGATGGACTCTTCCGGACGGCGCCGGACAATCCGGGCGTGGCGCATTATTTGATTCACGCTTCGGATACACCCGAGCTGGCGTCCGAGGGGCTGGAGGCGGCGCGAGCTTACGCGAAGATCGCCCCGGATTCATCGCATGCCCTGCACATGCCGTCGCATATTTTCGTCCGGCTCGGATTGTGGCAGGAAGCGATTGACTCGAACATCGCGGCGGCCGCAGCGGCGGCGGAGGCGACCAAGGCGGGCAAGGCCGACTCGAGCTACCAATTTCACGCCCTGGACTTCCTGGACTACGCCTATTTGCAGAGCGGCCAGGCGGCGAAGGCGCGCTCGATCGTGGATGAAGCAAAGGATGTGGCTGGTGCGAGCGCGGCCGACATCGTCGAGCGTTCAGCCGTTTTCGCAGCGAGAAATGCATTTGAGTTGCATCAGTGGAAGGAAGCCGATGCGTTGCCGGTGCCGGAGAATAGCGGTGCGGTCGAGATTACCTATTTTGTGAAAACCGTTGGCGCTGCGCGCTCGGGGGATGTGGCGGGCGCGGAGCAGAATCTTGCGAACTACAAAGACGCGGTCGCGACCAGCGCGGCAAAGCACACCGCCGGTTACAGCGTCGCCTCGAGCGACACGCTCGGCCAGCAGGAGGCAGAGAGCTGGGTTGCGTTCGCCGAAGGCAAGAACGCCGACGCGTTGGCGGATATGCGGGCCGCTGCGGCGCAGGAAGAAAAGGACGGAGTCGATTCTCTCTCCACCCCGGCGCGAGAGATGCTCGGGGACATGCTGCTCGAAATGAAAAAATCAGCCGCGGCGCTGGTGGAATACAAGGCGGCGCTGGTGGAATCACCGAACCGCTTTGATGGGTTGTACGGCGCGGCGCAGGCCGCGGAGCTTAGCGGAAACGCAGAAGAAGCGCACAAGTATTACGCGAAGCTGGTGGAGATTTGCGGCGCGGGCGGCGACAGGCAGGAACTGGCGCAAGCCCGCGAGGAAGTGGCGAAAAAATAGAAGCGCTTACCCCGATTCCTTCTGCAGGCTGAATGAGACTCAATCAGTTGATGTCCAGCTCGCCGGCGCCAACGTGGGCGTAAAGAGAATATTTGCCCGCGGCATTCGAGTGA
This sequence comes from Candidatus Acidiferrales bacterium, assembly GCA_030037775.1. Taxonomy (GTDB): domain Bacteria; phylum Acidobacteriota; class Terriglobia; order Acidiferrales; family UBA7541; genus DAHUXN01. Next base: position 2,587 of record JASHQB010000105.1, on the reverse strand, counting down.
AGAGCAGTGTCGGTGCGAAACGAGCGGAAAAGTCCGCCTTTGGAGACTCCGAAAGCGCTTGCCTCAATATCTCCCGTCGTCACGGAAGTCTCCACGGGGCCGTAATCGGCGGCATTGGGTAGAGTGACGTCCAATTGGCCGGCGTGAATCTGCAAGTCTTTGTTGCCATCTACGTGATCGAGGTCCAGTTCGCCGGCAAACATGCGGAAATAAAGATTGGATTGCCGCGGAATCGTGATGTCGATCTGGAAATTGTTCGATGGCCCGCCGGAGATGTCCAGGTCGCCGCGACTGCCGTTCTGCTTGAACTTAATATGGACGTTATGCAGGGAATCCGGATCCGGTACGGAAAAGTGAATCGTGATTTTGTTTTCGTCGCTGCCGGTGATGTGAATGCCGCAGGACCGGATGTACATGCGCAGGTCGCCTCCGGAGGGAAAAGGCGCTTCGAAACGGTCCTGGCCGGTTTCGGAAATGGTGTTGGATTCTTGAGCAGACGCAAGGTTCGGCGTCAGAAGAAGCAGCAGAATCGACGCGATGAAGAAGGGCATGCCATTTGCACCGAATCGCAGGCGCGCATTTCCGCACATAGGATTACCTCCGCTTGGTTGAAGATACGTAGGCGGTACCGAAATAGTTCCCTAGTTGATTGTCAACGGCGCTGGAACGGTTGGACGGCAGAGGGGTTCACGCGTTGGCGGCGCGGCGCTGGAATTGCGGCGCGAAGACTTCCTCGCCGAACTGATCGAGCACGGTCGGCGTGGTGTTCTTTTCAGAGCGCGGCTCTTGGGGCGCCAGAAGGCCTTCGTTGGCGCCTTTCCACATTTCGATCACCAGAGCGGCCGAGCTCTTTGGCAGTCCCATGCTCGTGAGTGCCGATTCAAGAAGCATGAGAGGCATTTGGACGTAGGCGAGATTGGGCTTGCCAATGGCCCGGCCGATGATGGCGGCGCAATCGCGCATGGTCACATCGCGTGGGCCGAGAAGTTCTTGAGTGGAATGGCCGGAGAAATCGCGAGCGGTGAGGCGCGAGGCGGCATAGTTGCCGATGTCGCGTGTAGCGATCATAGGGAATGCCACGTCGGCGGGCGCGGAGCCCGGAAGCGCATTCATCATGCGTATGCCGTCGATGCTCATGAGGAGGTTCTCCATGAAGTTCGCGGGGCGCAAATGGAGGACGTTGAGAGATGGGATGCGATTCAGCTTATCTTCCATATTGTGCAGGCCCACGATGGGGCCGGTTCTCTCGGCGTGCTGCGCGCCGATGCTGGAAAGTGTGATGGCAAATTTGAGGTCCGTCTTCTGCGCCGCGGACGCGTAGGCGTCGGTGACGCGCTCCTGATAGTCGCGAAAATCCTCGCGGTGCAACCCCTGCGATGGGATGACCAGATAGGCGGCATCGGCGCCCGCGAAAGCACGCGCCACTTCTTCGGCGTTCTCCAAATTGGCCACGAAAGGCTCGGCGTCCTTCGCCGAGAAACGCTCAAGCTTCGAAGCATCGCGGCCGACGACGCGGACCTTTTCCCCTTTGGCGAGCAGGGCGTCGGCGGCTACCGACCCCGTGTTTCCTGTGGCTCCGGTAATGACGATCATGGCAGCCTCCCGAACGAGAAGATCGAACGGTTAGGTTCTCTTGCTGACCGCGCGTACAACGGCCGGACTCGATATTACCGCTTGCCCTCGGCGAATGAGATGCGCGAAGCGGCGCACAAAGACAAATTTGAGAATCAGGAAAATGGCAGCGAGGACGAGAAGAGCATTGCCCCAGAAATGCGCGCGCGAATAGAGCGAAATCCCGGCGATGGCCGCGGCCAGGCAGAAAATCAGCGAGACGTTGCTGAACAGGAATGCGCGACGCGCCGCGGCTGGCAAATCCTGGCGCCGCGCTATCAGGATAGAAACGAAGATCGCGGCTCCGGCGGAGAGGATGATGAGGGCAATCAGGCCGAGTTGGATTTTGGCGGTCATTGCGATTCTGGTCGCTTGGCTGGCGTCGTTTTTCGAAGGCCGCTCGCAACGAGCTGTACGAGCGAATAAACCGGAAACGCAGCATACGCAAAAGCAAAGAACAGCATAGAAACGAAGGCTCGACGCTCCCAAAGAATTTGTCGAGACGCCATGGTTGCAACAATGCCGGATACGAAGAGCAAAATGAGGCAAGCCCGGCGGACAATAAGTCGGTACTTCATACCACGCGGAAGATCGTGCAATTTTGAAATAAAATAGATGAAGCCCGCCGCAGAGCAGATTCCGAAGATGGCAAAGATAATATCAATCGTCGAATTTGGGTTTGCGCTCATCAGACCTTCGAGTCAGAGTATCGGGCCATCGGGACGTTCACATTGTGCTCCTTAGCGAAATCGATGGCTTCGGGGTAGCCCGCGTCGACGTGGCGCGCGACGCCGATGCCGGGATCGTTGGTAAGCACGCGCTCGATGCGCGAAGCCATTTCCTTTGTGCCATCGGCGACGGTCACTTGGCCTGCGTGGACGGCATAGCCGATGCCCACGCCGCCGCCGTCGTGAACGGAAACCCAGCTCGCGCCGCTCGCGGTGTTGAGCATGGCGTTGAGCATGGGCCAGTCGGC
>JASHQB010000104.1 GCA_030037775.1 Candidatus Acidiferrales bacterium | reverse complement strand
CGACGATGCTGGCGATATTGAGCGCCACCTGGGTGATGACCGGCAAATCGGCGAGCACGGTCGAGATCCACGATGTGCTGCATCCGGCGAGGACGAGCGAGAGAGACAGAATGGCGCAGAGCGATGCTTTGGCGATGCGGTGCTTCATGGAGTTTCTCCTTTGTTTTTAGAACAGTGGCTAGTGACGAGGGACTGGAAAAAGCGAGTGATCAGGCGGACAGTGGGCAGGATTCAGTGTCCGGCTTGAAATCGACATAAGAAATTGCGAGGGGCGCGCCCTTGGCGGTTTTCAGGCGGGCCATCAGCGTGTTGAAGGCGACCACACTGTTGCCGATCCAGTCCGGGGCGGCGGGGCTGCGCGTCTCGCCGACCAAACAGCAGCCAAGCGTGTCGGCGGGCTTGTTGCCAGGATGAATTTCAATGTAGTCGAAGCCGGGCACGTCGAGGACGTGCGGCGTAAGAAAATCGTAGCCCATGATGGCGCTGAAATGCGGCGAGCGTTCGAGCGCGAGGACGTAATCTCCGGAGGGAATGGCGAAGGGTTTTCCTTTGGCGCGGTCCATGCGCGGTTCGAGGGTGTAACACTGAAAAACGCCGTCGATGTCCAGCAGGCCGGGCGTCGAGAGCGCAGTTCCCTGCTGGCGCGTGATGGTGAGTTTCACGGTTGCTTCCGTGAGAGGGCTTCGATGACCGCGTCAAGCTTCCGATTCTCCTCCTGCTGACCGGAGCGCAATTCTTCGAGGCGGTTGTAGATGTCGTTTTTGTCCTGCGTGTAAGCGGACTCGGTGGCGATCATCTGGCTGACGTCGCTGCGCGTGACGCTGCTGTGGCCGATGGAGTAGGCGGTGCCGATACAGCCGCCGAGCGCGCTGAAGGCCATCAGTGCGATGGTCCTCCACAAAGCATTGCCGTTACCGTTGAACATAGCGGGGCTCCCGGAGACAGTGACAGTGACTCGTGGCAAAGTGAAATGGGGAGACATCGAGGCGAGGCGCTGCGGCTTACGGCTGAGGCTTTGTGTCGACAGCGGCGGCGCCGAAATATTTCGCGTACTGCGGAAAGAGCGTGGCGCCGATGCGCGGGATGGAGCCGCCAATGCCGTGCATGAAGGCGAAAGCGAATTTGTAAAGCTTGCCGGAAGTATTGTCCGGCGAAGGCAGCGCGGCAGCGATGTTGCCAACGAGCCAAGCGCCGATGGCTCCCGAAATGGCGGGATGCGTGCGCACGAAAGCTGTAAAGGAGATTTGCATAAAGGGCCTCCTGGAAACTGTGCCGAGCGACAAGCAAGAAAGACCGGGCCGGTCAGCGGCGCGCGATTGGCGGGCAGTAGCGAGTGCGGATATTCATACTGCGGCTATCACGTCTCTAGTGTCTTACAACTTACTATACGTCCCGCATACGGGACTTGACGTACAAGTACTGACACCATAAGATTCCCGCAATTTGCGCCCATGCCCCTTCCGCGCGAATTGGCGGCGCGTATTCGCAGCTCGGCGTATCCGAAGACGAACGCCTTTCCGCCGATTCTGCTCCGAGGAAAGAGGGTCCTGGACTTAGGCTGCGGATACAACGCCTTGGCAGTTGATGGCGCTTCCGTTTTTGGAGTCGACGCGTTTTCGGCTCCGCGCCCAGAGTTGCGCGACCGAATAAAATTCGTCCGCGGCAACATGGAAAGACTGCCCTTCTCCGACGCCTCGCTCGATTTCATCTCGTCGCGCAATGCGCTTTACTATTCACATATGCCCACCACTCTTCATGAGGTGCGCCGTGTGCTGCGGCCGGGCGGAACGCTGTGGGGCACGCTGGCAACGTGGCCGGAGGCGGCGACACGGCTGGTTGCCTCCCTCGTGGTTCTCAACGTTCGTGACATGGCGCTTGTGTCGTACGTTTTCTTGAACGGCCTGCTGGCGACCGTTTCGGGGAAACAGGTGCGATGGATGGGCCGAAACCGGTGCGAGTCGGTGAATACGTGCCTTTCGATTCGGCGGCTGTTGCGCGATGCCGGCTTTGAGAACGTTTGCGCGGAGCATTTCGATCGCAAGATTATTTTCAGCGCGGTGAAGCCAGCGAAAGACGGGCCGCCTGTTTCGCGCGGCGAAAATTAGCAGACTGCTGGGCTTAGCGGACGGCGATGACGGCGGGCTTGGCGGGCGCCACGACGGCGCCTTGCGGCAGTTGCATCATCATCACGTCGGCGCGGCAGCTGGTTCCGATGGTGCAGGCCGCGCTCGCCGCCGCCGCTGGTCGCCACGCAGAGAATTTCGTCCTCCCGCGCCTCCACCGGAGCGAACACAGGAGTGGTCAACCAGCCGTAGGCGCTGGTGCAGAAGGGCGCCGTGTCGCCGCTATTGTCGTTTGGCCAGCTCATGTGCTGGTCGAAAACCTCGCCGGAAGTGTAGGCGGGCCAATTCGACGCGAGCGCCGTGCCGGCGCCGTTGTTGACGTTGTTCGCGCGAATGAAGAAATTGTTCTTCGAGAGGTAAGCGCACTGGTTGACGACGCTGTTGAAGCCGATGGCCTGATGGCCGCAGGAGTCTCCGACCGTCGCGGACAACAGGGGGTAGTCGCTCGTTCCTGAGATTTGCCAGGTATAAATATCGGTGTTGGAGTCGCAGCCTGTCGCGCCGGACCCGCTCGTGGCCGCATAGATAGTTTCCGTGTACGTTCCCGTGGCACCGGAGAAATTCGTGGTCAGTGTGAGCGAAGTCGAGCTTCCCGCCGAGGAGATGGTGTAGTCGGTCCCGTTGATGTTGATGGTCGCTCCGCCCCAGCCGCTTGTTTCGAATGTGCCGCCGCTCGCCCATGCCACCGTGGGGCTGCCGTTGGTGACGCTCACGGTACCTTGCGTGATGCAAAGCTGGGGCGCGAATTTGACCCACGCGCCGCCCTTGGAGATGCGGCTGTTGTGGAGAAGCATGGCTTGCGGATTGCTGGCGCTGCCGTTCGTGCCCCACGCCCCGGACATCGTGAGCGCCTGTGTATCGAAGACGCGGCAACCATTGGCGATGTTATAGACAACGAGATAGTGCGCGCCGACGCTGCCCTGCCCCGAAGTAGTGCTCAGCGTGAACTCGAAGGTCGCGTCGTCATTGGCGTTGGAG
>JASHQB010000103.1 GCA_030037775.1 Candidatus Acidiferrales bacterium | reverse complement strand
AATACGGCGCTGGTGTTTGCGTCGCAGCAGTGGCGCGATGAGTTCGTGGCGCAGTTTCAGGCGCTGGTGAATTTTGCGTGGACCAATGAGCGCAGCATGCAGGTGATGTCCGCGCCGCCTCCGGACGTGGGCAAAGCACCCGCGGCGACGCGCGCGCGGTGGGGGCTGAAGGCTGCGCAGAAGAGCGGCGGTAGTGTCGCGACGAGCGGCAAGTCAATGGGTAAGTCAAAAGGAGGAGGCGGCGGCAGACGGACGTGAGGTGGCGCGGCCGCGAAGTGCGCGCGGTGAAGACGGGCAGTGGGTCAGTTTGAATTTCGACTCCTTGTGTCACGATCAATGAAATTCAAACTGACCCACTGCCTTAAAACACGCGCGCTTGCGACGCTTTCTGCAGCGTTTTATCATCGATTGATGAATTGAAAGGCGGAAATTCTGAGATGGCAGGTAATGCGTTGACGGAAGGCGTGGTTTACGAAGCGCTGCGCACGGTGCAAGACCCGGAGCACCATCGCAGCATTCTGTCGCTGAATCTGGTGCGGAGCCTGGTGGTGCGCGAGGGCGGGATTTCGCTCGTGGTGTCGCTGCTGCGCTCTGACGATGCGTATCGGCAAGTGCTGGAGAGGAATATTCGTGAGGCGGTTGGGCGATTGCAAGGAGTGCAGACGTTCGATTTGAAATTCGAAGCGACGACGCCCGGCGGGCGGCGGTTGGAAGAGAAACAGCCCATCGCGGGCGTGAAGCACCTGGTTGCGGTTGCGAGCGGCAAAGGCGGAGTGGGCAAAACCACTGTGGCCGTGAATCTGGCGATTGCGCTGCGAAGAATCGGCGAGAAAGTTGGACTGCTCGACGCGGATGTGTACGGGCCGAATGTGCCGCTGATGCTCGGCACCAGCGAGCAGCCGCGCGCGCTGGCGGAAAACGTCATCATGCCCGTCGAGGCCTACGGCGTGAGAATCATTTCGATGGGCTTGCTCAATCCCGGCGACCGTCCGCTGATCTGGCGCGGGCCGATGCTGCACGGCGTGATGCAGCAGTTCTTGCGCAGCGTGCAGTGGGGCGAGCTGGATTATTTGATTATTGATTTACCTCCGGGGACGGGCGACGTGCAGCTTTCGCTGGTGCAGTCGGTGGCGGTGACCGGCGCGGTGATTGTCACTACGCCGTCGATTGTGGCGCTGGCGGACGTGCGCAAGGCGATCGAGATGTTCCGGCAAGTGAATGTTGAGATTTTGGGCATCGTCGAGAACATGAGCTATTTTTCCTGCCCGCATTGCGAGGGGCGCATTGACGTTTTTGGCCACGGAGAAGGCGCCAGCATGGCGAGGACGTTTGGAGTGCCGTTGCTTGGCGAAATTGAGATTGATCCGCAGATTCGCATCGGCGGAGATACGGGCAAGCCCGTTGCCGCGCAAGGCGAAGACGCGCCGGGCGCGAAGAGAATCTTCGCCGTGGCGCGCGCGGTGGCCGCGCGGCTCGCCGAATCGAATCGCGCTGCGGCCGCGCCGAATGTGCAGATCCTCTGAGAATGCCGGCGCGGATTTTCACCTCATTTTGCGCAGCATTGTTGGCGCTGTCCTTTTTCGCAGGATGCGGGCCTGACAAGTCGCAAGAATCGGACGCGCAGCTGGGGTTGGACGCGCAAGAGTCCGCAGGGCGGCAGATATTCAATCAGCGCTGCGCCAGTTGCCATTACGCCTACTCTTCGCGCAGCCTGCACGGGCCGGGGTTGAAAAACCTCTACAAGAAGAAATACTTGCCGAGCGCCTTGCCCGCGAACGACCGGTTCGTCGCCCAAACGACCGTCAATGGTCGCAAAATGATGCCTGCCGCAGGCGCGACACTGACCGATGAGCAGTTGCACGACCTGCTGGCATACCTGCATACGCTGTGAGCGCGAAACGACCGGCGAGAGCTAACCAATACTCGTTCCGCTAGTGCGTTAGTTTCCGATTAGCCGACAACGACAATACGTCCGGAATGTGAACTCGGCTTGGGGTGCATGTACTCCGGCCCTTCTGCCGCTCCTAGGTGCTCCACATTTCAAGCCTTTGGGAATTCTGAAAAGTCCCGACGCAACAACGGTTTGCGGGGCGCCCTCGCGGTCGAGTGACCTCAACTCAGGGCCGCTCGCCCTTGCAAGGGGGAGAAGGATTAAACGTCGTATAATCTCGTGCGCGCAACGGGGAGCAGAACACATGAACGTACAAGAACAAATCAAGAAGTATATTGCGAGCCAACCAGAGCCAAAACTAAGTGACATGCGGGAGTTGCATCGGCTCACACTTCAAGTGTCGCCAGAATGCAAATTATGGTTCTTCGATGGTAAAGACAGCAAAGATCATACTGTTTCCAACCCTACGATTGGATATGGACTTCACACCATAAAATATGCCAGTGGAAAAACCAGAGAGTTTTTTCAAATTGGTGTGAGCGGAAACAAAACCGGAATCTCTGTCTATATTCTTGGTCTCAAAGATAAGAAGTACTTAGCCAAAACGTATGGAAAAAAACTAGGCAAGGCGAGCGTGACCGGATATTGCATTCGGTTTAAAGCTCTACAGGATGTAAACATAGATACGCTTGAAGCGGCAATACGATATGGGCTTGCAGCTCAGAATGAAAAAGGCAAGCGGTAAATCTCATTAGAACAAAGGAGGAGCACATAGGAGGGATCGCTATGATTCTCTCTGTGTGCTTGCAGGTCTGATGACAAATCCAACAGAGGTGAAGATGCCGTCCATACAGCACGATGACAGACAAGCTATTCAAGAACTGACTGAGAATTGGGTCGCGGCGGTGAAAAAAAAAGACATCGCGAGCCTTACAAACATGGTGACTGAGGACGCAGTTTTCTTGCCGCCTGGACTTCCACCCGTTCGAGGAAAACAGGCAGTAGAGGCCATGTACCGTCGTTTCTTTCCGCAATTCAGCAGCGTTGAGCAAACGGCAAAACTGGAGGAAGTGGAAATTGCGGGTGATTGGGCATTCACTTGGGGAACGGAAAGCTTCGTGCTTGTGGCGCAAGCCGGTGGCGCACCAATTCACATGCAGGGTAAGGGGATGACCATTTTGCGGCGACAGTCAGACGGATCGTGGAAATTTGCGCGGGGCATCAACAACACTTCGGCTCAACCGGCGCCGCAGCCACGTTGACGGCGTCGGATCTGATCGTCGTTCGTCCAGCGAATCACTGTGAGTGAATTGCGGGCAAGCCGGAAACCGACCCACTACCATCGTTCCGCGCAGGTTGTCAGGGTCAAAAGCGTGTGTTAATTTCGCTGTTCGCCTGAAAATGCCCGCAACTGCAAGCAGGAGCACAATTTGATACGCGCGTACCGCGGGAAAAGGCCGCAGGTGGCCGCGTCGGCCTATATTGACGAGGCGGCGACGTTGATTGGCGATGTGGAGATTGGCGAGGAGTCGAGCGTATGGCCGGGAGTGGTGATTCGCGGCGACGTGCATTACGTCCGCATAGGCGCGCGGACGAATATTCAGGATGGGTCGGTGCTGCACGTGATGCGCGACGAGCATCCATTGATTTTGGGCGACAATGTGACCGTGGGGCACGGCGTGGTGTTGCACGGCTGCACGATTGAGTCGCGCTGCCTGATTGGCATGGGGTCGATTATTCTGAATGGCGCGAAGGTGGGCCCGGGGTCGATTGTGGCGGCGGGGACGCTGGTGACGGAGGGCACGGTGGTGCCGCCGGGGAGCCTGTTCATGGGGCATCCGGGGAAGTTGCGGCGGATGCTGACGCCGGAGGACCAGAAGTCGATTGACGATTATGCGGCGCGGTACGTCGAGTACAAGGACACGTATCGCAAAGAAGTGGCGAGTGGCGAGTGGCGAGTGACGAGTGGCGAGTAGAGACTTATGGCCGCAGAGCCGAAGCCAAGACATTATAAGGATTTGCTGGTGTGGCAGAAGGGAATGACCCTGACAAAATTGGTCTATAAGTTGACTGCAAGCTTTCCCGCCGAGGAACGTTTTGGCCTGACGGCACAGATGCGCCGAGCAGCCGTCTCGATTCCGTCTAACATAACTGAGGGCCAGGCAAGACGTGGAACCAAGGAATTCCTACAATTCCTCTCTCACGCGGAGGGGTCGTTAGCTGAATTGGAGACACAAGTCCTGTTGAGCACCGAACTCCAGTTTGCAAAAACAGAGGACGTGAAGCCAGCGCTGGAGGAGATCGATCAACTTCAGAAGATGTTGATCGCGCTGAAACGGAAGCTCGCTGCTTCCTCGCCACTCGTCACTCGTCACTGATCACATGAGCGAAGGGGCAAAACGCGAGAAGGACGAGCG
>JASHQB010000102.1 GCA_030037775.1 Candidatus Acidiferrales bacterium | reverse complement strand
AATGCTAGATCTTTATCGGCGTGGCATTCTTTTGGCGATCTGCAGCAAGAATAACGTCGATGACGCGATGGAAGTACTTGATAAGCATCCCGGCATGATTTTGCGAAGACAACACTTTGCCGCGATGCGCATCAATTGGCAGGACAAGGAGCAAAACCTGCGAGAAATTGCGAGCGAGCTTAATATCGGCGTCGATGCGCTGGCGTTCCTGGATGACAATGCGGTCGAACGCGAGCAAATTCGCGCTGCTATTCCGGAAATCGTCGTTCTCGATGTGCCTGCCGATCCCGGGCAGTACGCGCGACTGTTGCGTGACTGTCCTCTTTTCGACCGTCTTGTTCTTTCCGACGAGGACAAACAGCGGGGTATCTATTACGCCGCTCAGCGCGAGCGAATCCAGTTGGAGACCGCATGTACTTCGAAAGAAGACTTTCTGCGGTCTCTCGAGCAGGAAGTGGAGATCGCCCCTGTTCGTTCGAGCACACTCGCCCGTGTGGCCCAGCTTACGCAGAAGACGAACCAGTTTAATGTCACCACGCGGCGCTACAAGGAACAGGAAATCGCGGAGATGGCTTCCCATCCGAACCGCACCATTGTTTCAGTTTGCGTGCGAGACCGCTACGGCGACAACGGCTTGGTAGGCGTGGCGATTACCAGCGATGATGGCGAGACTCGGGAAATCGATACATTCCTGCTGAGCTGTCGAGTCATTGGCCGTACCGTCGAAACGGCTATCCTCTCGTATTTGGCGCAGCATGCCCGCAAGCGGGGCCTCACTCGGATGCAAGGATGGTTCTTGCCAACCAAGAAGAATGCGCCCGCCAGTGATTTTTATTCGCAGCACGGGTTTTCTCCGCAGAAGAGCGAACCTCAGGGTGTGCTCTGGACTCTGGATTTGAACAATTGCCTGCTCTCCTGTCCGGATTGGATAAAACTTACGGTTGCCGAAGGAGATTAGGATTGGGGACGGATACTCGGAGCAAGGTCCTGAAGATTGCCGGCGACGTGCTGTCAGTTTCACCCAGCGCGCTAACGGAAAATTCTTCGCCCAAGATGGTGGAGAACTGGGACTCGATCCGCCACCTTAATCTGGTCCTCGCCCTCGAAGATTCCTTTGCCCTCCAATTCACACCCGAAGAAATGGAGCAGATGGAAACAATCGGGCGGATTATCTTACTAGTGGAGGTCAAACTCGGAGAGGCTGGGGAGCCGTGAGAGCTCATGTCGATCGTAATTCGACCTCATTCCGCTGAGCATGTGGAGTCGGTGATTCGTTTTAATCGCCGCTTGATGGCAGCCGGAACGCCCGACTGGATGCAGATCGATGTTGGGCCGGAGGCAAGTTGGCTGCCGAGACAGAATGGCGAGAAACTCTACAACGAGATTTTCCTGGCTCTGGAGAACGATGAAGTTCGTGGCGCGTACGTGCTGAAGCATCAGGAATTCTCTTTTGGCGGCAATCAATCCCGCTCGATTGGTTATTACCATCATCCCATCTCCGAGGGCATGATCAACAAAACCTACGCCACAGTTGGTGCCTTGATGATTCGCGACGCCCTTCGCAGGCAACCGTTCCTCTACGCTCTCGGCATGGACGGCTATGACAAGCCTCTTCCAAGAATGCTCAAGCTCCTTGGTTGGAAAGACTATCTCGTGCCTTTCTACTTCCGCGTTGTGCGTCCCTTTCGTTTTTTAAGGCAAATGGAAGCACTGCGCGAGAGCGGCCGCAATCGCTACCTGATGGACTTCGCAGCATTCAGCGGCACGGGTTGGGTCGGTATCAAAGCCATCCAGGCATTCCGCGCGCTGCGAGCAGTGAGCGCTTCCGCTTACTCGGCAAGTGAGGTGCCCGCGTTTAGCGATTGGGCGGATGATGTATGGAACAGCGCCAAAGACTCTTATGCAATGACCGCGATTCGAAGCTCCGAGGTCTTGAAGAAGTTATACCCTCCTTCTCAGAGTCACTTCACGCGGCTCCAAGTCGCCCGCGACGGAGAAATCCTTGGCTGGGCGGTGGTTGCGGAACGAGGACCCAAACCAAGATTTGGAAATATGCGGGTGGGATCGGTTGTCGACTGTTTCGCGACTCCTGAAAACGCGCCGGCTGTTGTTCAGGCGGCGACGGAGGCCCTGCAAGGGTCCGGCTTTGACATGATTGTCACAAACCAGAGCTGTGCGAAATGGGGCCAGGCGTTCGAGCGTGCCGGTTTCCTGAAAGGACCTTCAAACTTCGTTTTCGCCGCCTCTCCGCAACTGCTGGACTTGCTCTCGCCGTTTGACACGGCCAAGATTCAAACTCATTTGACTCGAGGTGACGGCGATGGTTTGCCACGGAGCTTTTGAGGCCTTCAAGTGCTGAAGTTCCATTCGATCGATTTCGACACAGCCCCGTGGGAGCGCATTGATCAATTCGAAGATCGCAACGTGTTCCAGGTGCCGCAGTGGATAGCGTTCCTTGCTGACACGCAAGAAGCAGTGCCGGTCTTGGCCGAATTGCGCGACGGCGCAAGCAGTCTCGGCTTTTTCACCGGTCTGATCTTTCGGCGAGTGGGCATTCGAGTCTTGGGCAGTTCTTTTCCCGGCTGGACCACGCCCTACATAGGTTTCAATCTTTGTCCGAACGTGCCACGAGTCGAGGCCCTGCGCGCGTTGGAGGTATATGCGTTCAGAGAGCTCAAATGCATGCACGTGGAAGTCTGTGATCGTCAGTTCACATTGGCTGATGGAAAGAGCCTGGGATTTGCTTGCGACTTCTACGAGAGCTATGAAACGGACTTGACGCTTACCGAAGAACAGCTTTTCAATCAAATGGACAGCGCCTGCCGCCGCTGCATCCGGAAGGCGGAAAAGAGCGGACTGCAGATCGAACAGGCTCATGATATGGAGTTTGCCGCAGAGTATTTTGAGCAGCTGAAAGACGTTTTTGCCAAGCAGAATCTTGTACCTACCTACGGACTCGACCGAGTCCGAAAGTTGATCGAATACCTCCTCCCCACCGGCCATTTGCTTCTCTTGCGCGCCCGGGACGCGAACGGCAACTGCGTCGGAACCGGCATCTATCCCGGGTTCAATAAGTGGGCCTCTTTCTGGGGGAATGCGAGTTTTCGAGCCAGTCAGAATTTGCGCCCCAATGAATCGCTCCATTGGTCCGCGATGCGCTATTGGAAAAAGCGCGGAGCGCGAATCTTTGACTGGGGAGGCGGCGGAGAGTACAAGCAGAAGTACGGAGTGGTGCCAATCTCGATTCCGTGGTTTCGCAAATCACGATACGGATTTATCGAACCGCTCCGGCAGGGAGCGAAAGGCATTTTCGGCCTGAAGCAGAAGCTGCTCGCCAGACTTAAAAGTTCTTCGAGCAAACCATCGAAAGACAGAGTCGCAGAGGTCGCCTCGGAATGACCACGACGGGCATTCTTTTCCTGATGTACCACGAGATTGAATCTCCGCGCAGGTCTTTAAGCAGCTCAGAGCCAGGGTATGTTCGATATGTGGTGACCGAGCAGGAATTCAGGCGTCAGTTGGAATCAATGCGCGCCGAAGGACTGCGTGGAGTGAGCGTCAGCGAAGCGCTGGATCACATGCGGCGCGGGGCGCACCACTGCGTTTGCCTTACCTTCGACGACGGATGCGACACCGACCTTCTGGTCGCTGCGCCCATGCTTCGCGAAGCAGGATTCAACGCTACGCTTTTCGTTGTTGCCGGACTCATCGGGACGCCGCGTTTTCTTGAAGGGGGCCAATTGCGGGAACTTCACGACGCTGGCTTTGAGATTGGAAGCCACTCCATGACACACCGTCATCTCTCTGATCTCGCTGATAGCGAGCTTCGGGAGGAACTCCAAGTTTCTAAAGATCGCCTCGAACAGTTGGTAGGTTCTCCGGTCCTCCACTTTTCCTGCCCCAATGGTCGCTGGAGTCCGCGGGTCGCGATGTTTGCGAGGGAACTTGGGTACGAAACGATTTCCACGAGCCGA
>JASHQB010000101.1 GCA_030037775.1 Candidatus Acidiferrales bacterium | reverse complement strand
GCCAAGGGCGGCAAGCGCCATGCCCTGGCCGACGACCATGCGCAGCACGTCTGCCGGGCGCGCACCGAGAGCCATGCGAATGCCGATCTCGTGGGTTCGCTGGGCGATGGAATAGGCCATGACACCGTACGTTCCGACGGCGGCGAGAATAAGCGCCAGGGCGGCAAAGATGCCCATAAGCAACATTGAGAAGCGCTGGAATGCGAGGGAAGTCGAGAGAACCTGCTCCATGGATTCGATGTGGCCAATCGGTAGATCCGGATCAGCGTCGTGAACGGCGGTCTCGACGGCGGTGCTCAGGCTCAAAGGTTGTTGCGCAGTGCGCACTACAATGGAAACGGGCATACCAAACTGCTGAAAAAACTGGATCTCACCGCTATCCTGGGCCAAGGGAACAAAGACCGTGGCAGGGGCTGGCTGTCCCAGATCCGATTTTACGTCGCTAGCTATTCCCACAATTTCACGCACCGTCCCATTTACGTTGATGCTTTGTCCAATCGGATTGCGCTTCGGAAATTTCTCGCGCACGAATTCCTGGTTGATGACGGCGACTCTTGATGCGTCCGGCGAATCCGTTTCCGAGAAGAACCTGCCGCTCAGCAACGGAATTCCAATGGTGCGAAAATAGTCTTCACTCACCGACCGGAAATCCGCGGAGATGCCACCTGACTCGCCCTCCGACGAAAGCCACACAAAGACATTTCCGCCTTGCTCGAGCGGCAATCCGGCGCCGACAATCGCGGCGCTTTGCACTCCCGGGACGGCCTGAATTGTCTGCAAGATCCTTTGGTAGAAATTGAAGATTGCCGCTGATTGCAGCACTTTTCCAAAAAAGTTCGCTGAAGAAGGCGAAGAGGCAAATGTCTGGCCAGTAGTCCAGATTTCCAGCGAGAGGACAGGGTGGGGATCGAACCCGGGATCGGTGCGCAGCAGATTCGCAAACGTTTCGATCAGAAGGCCGGCCCCTGCGAGGAGGACGAGCGAAAGCGCGATTTCGACAACGGCTAGAGCGCTACGTAACCGTCGCCGAGCCGCTCCCGAAGTCGCGCGGCCGACACTTTCCTTGAGCGAATTGTTCAGATCCGCCTTGGAAGACTGCAGTGCAGGGGCAAGGCCGAACAGGATTCCGGTCGAAACAGAAACAAGCACGGTGAAAATAAGCGCCCAGCGGTCCAGGAAAATATCCTGCGCGCGCGGCAAATCCGTCGGCGCGATGGCCAGGAGCAGGTTCAACCCCCAGTAGGCGAGCAGCAGGCCCAGCGCGCCTCCGAGGATTGCAAGCAGGACGCTCTCCGTAAGCAATTGGCGAAACAGGCGTGCACGGCTGGCGCCCAGTGCCGTGCGAATAGCGATTTCTCTCCCTCGTCCCGCGGCGCGGGACATCAGCAGGTTCGCGACATTCACACAAGCAATCAGAAGAACAAATCCGATGGCTCCAAAGAGTACTAACAGCGGCGTGCGGTAGTTGAAGGAGGCCATGGTGCGAACGGACTCAGCGCTGAACGACGCGTGATCTTGCGGCGAGAATCTTTGCGAAGGGAACTGTCTGACGAAATCGTTCACAGCGATGCCGAGGTAGCCATTGGCTTGTTCGCGCGACACCGCTGGTTTCAAACGCGCGATAACGGTGTAGTTGATTCCGCCGCCGATGTAGCGAGTGACCTGGCCGATCGTTGTCCACAGATCGATGGAGGTATCCGAGTTACCACGCAGACCGACATTTTGAAAACCTGCCGGCATGATTCCAACTACGGCGAAAGGCTCGCCATCGAGTGAGATGGTCTTGCCAATGAGAGTTGGGTCACCAGCGAACTGCGACTTCCATAGACCGTAGCTCAAAATGGCTACGTCGGGACCATTCACGCTGTCTTCATCCTGGGCGAATTCGCGGCCAAGCATGGGCGGGACACCCAAGACGCGAAAATAATCCTTGGAGACGCGCAACCCACGGACGCGCAGTGGCTGATTGCCGCTGGAGAGATTGAAGCCGACGCCGGTGGTTGCGGCAACATACGCGAAAGGTTCGCTGTGGGCCTTCCAAAAATCAAATTGCTGGGCGTCAAAGCCGGAATAGTCCAGCTGGCCGTTATAGCGGATGCAAATCTGAGAGACCCGATCGGGCTGAGGATAGGGAAGCGGCCGCAGGAGGATGCCGTAAACGACGCTGAAAATCGCGGTGTTGGCGCCGATCCCCAGGGCCAACGTCAGAATCAAGACTGCGGCAAAGCCCGGCTGCTTGGCGATGGTGCGAAGGCCGTAGCGGATGTCTTGCCAGAGGTTTTTCATGACAGGCTTCCCCCTGCGGATTTCCGGGCACGTCAATTGCCGCATCACCTTTGCGGCTGCCCAAGCAAAGGCTGTATTTTGATAGCGTAACACAGACAAGGCTGGTGTGCTCGTGGTAGGAGTGTTCGATTTCGGACAGTCTGTGTTTGGAATGGGACGCGAGTCGGGGCTCAAAAAAGTCTAGCTACTCGTAACGAAGCGATTGCAACGGATCGACGCGTGTGGCGCGACGCGCGGGAATATAGCACGCGGAGAGAGCCACGAGTGCGAGGATGGCGACGGCAATGGCAGAGGAGGGAAGGTCTACCGACTTGACGCCAAACAGAAACCCAGCGAGCACCGCAGTGAGCACATAGGCGCCAGCGAAACCGAGAATCATGCCGGCGAGGGCTAGACGCGCACCCTCGCCGACGATCAGGCGGACCACATCATTCCGCTGAGCGCCGAGCGCCATGCGAATGCCAATCTCGTGGGTACGCTGCTGTACCCCGTAGGAAATGACGCCGTAGATGCCAATGGCGGCGAGCACGAGGGCGAGAAAAGCGAAGAAGCTGAGAAGCTTGGCGTTCACTGTTTCGGAAGCCATCGATGCGGAGAGAAGCTCGTCCATGGATTTCATCTCAGTGACCGGCTGGCTCTTGTCGATGGAGAAAATCACCTGGCGCGCGGGATCGGCAGCCAAATCCGGAGGGCCGGTGGTGCG